>NZ_JAHVHY010000002.1:0-242549 GCF_019802025.1 Halomonas sp. DP5Y7-2
CTACGCTGTTGGCAATGCTGGCGTTGGCCCCATTACCGATGGCCACGCTGTTGCTGGCGCTGGCCTTGGCCACCGGGCCCATGGCCAGGCTGTCGGTACCGCTGGCATCGGCGCCATTCAGCGTCGAGTTGGCCTGGTAGTACTTAGCATCACCCTGCAGGTCGGTGATGGCGGAGGTATTTCCCCCAATGGCGGTGGTATTACCCTCAATGGACGTCTTATTGGCATCGGCCAACGTCTTGTTGGCGGTGATATTGCCTTCCGCCGTGTCCATACGGCCATCCAGCCCATCCACCTCCTGATTGGTGGCGTAGAGCTGGCTGCCATTGACCGCATCGGTACTGGTCGCGGATAGCTGGCCCGCCGCAACGTTGGTGATGGTGCGCTCACTGCCCGCTGCGCCCACACTGACGGTGCCCTTGGCATCGCCACCGGCGAAGGTGTGCTCGGTGCCCGCCACGGTGCCTTTTGCGGTATCTACGATAGCGGCCGTGGTAGCACCATTACCCAGGGCCACGCTGTCTGCCACCGAGGCATTGGCCCCATTACCGATGGCCACGCTGTTGGTGGCGCTGGCCTTGGCCTCCGGCCCCATAGCCAGACTGTCGGTGCCGGTGGCCGACGCCGCCGTGCCGGTGGAATTGGCCTGATAGTACTTGGCATCACCCTGCAAATCGGTGATAGCAGTGGTATTCCCATCAATGGCGGTCTTGTTGCCATCGATCAGCGTCTTGTTGCCATCAATCGACGTCTTGTTGGCGGTGACATTGCCCTCCGCCGTGTCCATACGGCCGTCCAGCCCATCCACCTCCTGATTGGTGGCGTAGAGCTGGCTGCCATTGACCGCGTCGGTACTGGTAGCGGATAGCTGGCCCGCTGCCACGTTGGTGATGGTGCGCTCGCTACCGACGGCACCCACGCTGACGGTGCCCTTGGCATCGCCACCGGCAAAGGTGTGCTCGGTGCCCGCCACGGTACCCTTGGCGGTATCGACGATGGCGGCCGTGGTGGCCCCGTTACCCAGGGCCACGCTGTCGGCCACCGTGGCCTTGGCGCCATTGCCGATAGCCACGCTGTTGGTGGCGCTAGCCTTAGCCACCGGACCCATGGCCAGGCTATCGGTGCCAGTGGCCGACGCTGCCGCACCGGTGGAGTTGGCCTGGTAGTACTTGGCGTCCGTCGTCAGATTGGCAATATCACTATTGATCGTGGTGATATCACCTCTGTTCTTGGCCACTTCTGTATTCGTAGCGAACAACTGACTTCCGTTCACCGCATCGGTACTGGTCGCGGATAGGCGACCTGCTGCCACGTTGGTGATGGTGCGCTCGCTACCGACGGCACCCACACTGACGGTGCCCTTGGCATCGCCACCGGCGAAGGTGTACTCGGTGCCCGCCACGGTACCCTTGGCGGTATCGACGATGGCAGCCGTGGTAGCACCGTTACCCAGGGCCACGCTGTCGGCCACCGTGGCCTTGGCGCCATTGCCAATAGCCACGCTATTGGCCTTGTCCGCCACCGCAGATGGGCCCATGGCCAGGCTGTCAGCGCCGGTGGCCGACGCTGCGGCACCAGTCGAGTTGGCCTGGTAATACTTGGCGTCCGTCGTCAGATTGGCAATATCACTATTGATCGTGGTGATATCGTCTCTGTTCTTGGCCACTTCTGTATTCGTAGCGAACAACTGACTACCGTTCACCGCATCGGTACTGGTCGCGGATAGCTGGCCCGCTGCCACGTGGGTGATGGTGCGCTCGCTACCGACGGCACCCACGCTGACGGTGCCCTTGGCATCGCCACCGGCGAAGGTGTGCTCGGTGCCCGCCACGGTACCCTTGGCGGTATCGACGATGGCGGCCGTGGTGGCCCCGTTACCCAGGGCCACGCTGTCAGCCACCGTGGCCTTGGCGCCATTGCCGATAGCCACGCTATTGGCCTTGTCCGCCACCGCAGATGGGCCCATGGCCAGGCTGTCGGCACCGGTGGCCGAGGCCGCAGTGCCGGTTGAGTTGGCCTGGTAGTAGTCAGCATCAGATTTAAGGTCAGCCAGCGCCGCCGTGTGACCATCGATGGTGGTCTTGTTGCCATCGATGGCGAGATTACTGGCGTGGAGCTGGCTACCGTTCACCGCATCGGTGCTGGTCGCTGACAAGCGGCCCGCCGCCACATGGGTAATCGTACGTTCAGTGCTGGAAACGGCATTACCTTCGCTATCTGTCGTCGCCGCAGAACCGACACTAACGGTGCCCTTTGGTGCAGTACCGGCAAAGGTGTATTTCGTCCCCGCTATCGTCGCATCAGTCGTGCCAACGGCCTGCTCCGTGGTCGTACCACTGCCCAGCGCAATACTCGAGGCTTCGCTGGCATTGGCCCCGTGCCCAATGGCGATAGCCTCCAGGGCGGACGCGGTACCGTTGGTGCCCATCACGATGGTGTGGTCGGCGCTCGCGGTTCCCGAGCTACCGACAACCGTCGCTCCCAGTCCGTCCACATTGGCATTATTGCCAATGATATTCGCCTGTTTCGATGCAGCAGACACCGTATTGCTGGATCCAGCAACGCCTGCAAAATCAGCGCTGATATCGTTGTTGTTGCCGAGCACGCGTACGGCGTTACCGTCTACGTCATTATGCATGCCGATAACGCTGGAGTACTGTGACGCGTCGCTGATCGTATTGGAGTCACCAATGGCGTTCGCACTCTCAGCGTTGGCACCGATAGAGCTGTTCGTGCCGATCACCACGCTATTGGCAGCGCTAGCGGTCAGTGCACTACCAAGACTCACCGCGCCATCAGCGCTTGACGTGCTTCCCTCCCCAATAGCGATGGCTTTGGTCCCGGTTGCACCAGACTCCCCCCCAAGGCGATGGCACCGTCTTCCGTCGCCTGCGCACCTGCGACGGTATTGCTGCCCATGGCGATGGCACCCACACCTGACGCTGTGGTTGGCGTCTGCAAGGTGTCATCGTTAAACAACTTGTCAATAGCGGCACCGATGGCAATAGACTGGCTTCCCGTAGCTTCAGCCCTTGCCCCCAACGCCATGCTACTTAACGCTGTCGCCCGCGCGCCTCCATCTGTATTGGCACCCAACGCAATTGCATTGTCGGCGAGTGATTGAACACCCCCCATCCTGGGCAAGCTGCCAGATACCGCCATGCCGCCACCTATCGCGATGCCATTCTTATGGCTGGTATAAGCGGAGCGGCCGATGGAAACACCGCCAGAACCATCAGTGACCGTCTGATCACCAAGTGCCACGCTAGACTGAGCGCTATTACCTGTCGTCGCTGCATACCCTACTGCAACGGACCCAGGGCCACCTGCCACGGCTCCAGCGCCGACCTGGACAGTGGTGGTTGCTCGTGTCAGTTGGCGGCTAGTTCGACTATCGCTACTGGCAGAGGTTAAGGTACTTGCATAGGGCTGCGTTTGGTCGGCATCGTCACTACTAGAGATTAGAGTGCCATCACACTCCAGACTTTCTTTCTCCGCATCTAGCACATCAACCTCAACAGAGACACCGTCACTACCCACCTTCTCACAAGGTGTCGTCCTCTCCGTCGTGGTCGCCATGACTGGTCCAGCTGCGCTTAATAACACCACTAACCCGAGTGAAGTGACGAGGGTCCGACCTGAATGCTCGTGCCCCGCCCGTCTAATAGCATCCGCGAGAGGTGTTAAGCCAGTGGGTATCCGCCCAATCCCGCTAACAAGTGCTTGACACTCCATTATCACTATCCTCTAACTTCAGCAATATTCATTCGCGAGCGCCATCTTTCCGTTGAGACAAAATATCGTCCCTCCAAGAAAACGCCTCTAGCATGATCAAGGGTCAAGGAAGCCACTGGGGAGAAAGGCGCCGACATTCGCAGTCGATCGAGCATCGGTTGAAGATGTACTTCATTCACCCGACCTTAGCGTGTCGTGATTCATCTCCTAAAACGCATCTGATGTAACTAAATATTCACATGTCAGCCAAAACCAACTCCGACCAACCATCTTGACCCAGCATAAAACTCGCATAACATATGTAACATTAGTCAGATACGAACACTTACACAAAGACTAATACTGATACCTACTGACAATCAACCAAATAATTAACTCATTAATCAGCCATTAAAATGAATATTAACATTACAACGTGCACACTAGATCCATTAGATCATACAAAAAGAATCGGGCCGCATGAAAAATATGGACGTTAACCCCAAAAATGCGAACTCATTATCCACCAAGAACAGGCAGGCCAACCTGTTGATTCTATTGATCTTATAAGCCATTAAGAAAAACGTGAATAAAACCTGTATTCTCACAGGATAAAGACTCGGCCACATGACCCAATAATACTTCATTAAAAACTATGAAGAATGCCATAGATCAACCTCCTAGACGCATGGGGCACCGAGGCAGTCAGTGGAGGTATTGGGCGGCCACAAGGTTATCTCTGTCGCCAACAGGAGATTTCAGGAAGTTAGGTTGCATCAGGTGCTGCCGCCAGCCGTCGGGACAGAGAGTCAGCCACCTGCATCATACAGTCACCTAGCAGGCGGGCTAACTGGCAACGCGACATGGGGTCAACACGACGATAGGCAACGGTCTTGCCCATCTCCTCACGTATAGATATACGACGAATCAAAAAAGCGCCCGGTATTTACCGGGCGCTATACACTTAACCATCGAGATGAGCGTCAACACGCCCATCTCAAGCGAGCATTACCTGGACTACTGAACCTTGCCTAAGTCCAGCAATACTTTGAGAGCGGCTACTATCACTACACCTCCAATTGACCGTTTTGAATCAGTTGGTTAAGGAAGTCGCCGCTGATGTCCCCACCCATGCTGACACCTTGTAGCAGAATGGTCTGATCGGCGTTCGCTCCGGAAGACGCGATACCGCCGTCCGATTTCACCGAGATCAGTGTGTCAGCGCCTTCCTGGCTGGCGACCAGATAGTCGGACACATCGCTCTCGACAGCGCCATCGAGAAGATCCGATAGGTCGAGCTTGTCCGCCTCGCCGCTGGCGGTGAAGCTGCCCAGGCCAAAGTCAGCGATGGTGTCCTTAGCGACGATACTGCTGGCATCTCCCTGCTCAAAAGCAAACACATCTGCCCCAAATCCCCCCATCAGCAGGTCATCGCCCGCACCGCCGATCAGCAGATCATTGCCCCCGCCGCCCACCAGCACATCATCTCCGGCGCCGCCACGCAGGGTATCGTTACCACCATCCTGGCGGGCTGAGTCCAGCAGCGAGGTGTAGTTGTCACTGATGTACTGACTCACCTGATCGCTTGTCGCCGTAACACCGTCATTGACCGCCCACTTCAGGTATTCGGTCAGGCCTTCATAGCCCAGGCCATCATGCCCCGCGGCCGTAAAGGCTTCACCGGTATCACCATTGGTCCAGACCAGATGATCGGTATTGATGGTGTCGCCGAAGATGACGTCGCTACCCGCACCGCCCTCCAGATTGTCGTTACCCAACGACTTGAGCGCATCGATCTGGCCACCATTTGCCAGGGCTGCGTCTAGATCATCGCTGTCATAGACGATATCCAGCTGGCCGTAGCTGGCCATGTCGTCATCGCCCAGCAAACGAGTTTCGAGCCGGATATCGTCAACATCCAGGCGATCATCACCTCCAATATTGTTCGCGACCTCGAAGACTAAACGGTACTGCCCTGCCTCCAGGAAGCCCGCATCCCAGGTGACCCAACTGCTGGTATCACCGAGCGACGAGCTCGAATAATGCTGCCAGCTACCGCCAACGAAGGTCTCGATGGTATAGCTGATCGAGTCTTCTGGAGATGTTTCATCCGTGCCATATTTGAAAAGCAACGCGGTCTTGAGGTTATCGCTTCCAGTTTCCGACACAAAGAAGGATGGGCTAATGACCTGAGCCGCAGTACCGTCAGCCTTCCAGTCTTCTATACGGAAGAAGCCAGCGGTCTGATAGGCTTTAGTGCCATCACCAGAGGTGCGCAACCAGTCCTCGACCCGTAGCGGCTCCATGGATCCGGCGAAGAAGCGGGCCAGGTACTCAGTTTCAACCAGCGTACCCGTATAGGAAATCCCATCCGTTCCCTGAACGTCGGTGTTGTCGAAGAAGCGAAGGACATCCGTCACCGTGCCTCGACCGATCCCGACGGCGTTGACCTCACTAAGGGATGACAGCTCTTCAAAGGCTTCAACCGCCTCGACGATGGCGTTCTTGTTGACCGCCCCCCCGCCATTGACGATGCCACCATTGTCATTGAGCCAATAGTTGGGCGCACCATCCGTCAGGAAGAAGGTCAGGTCTTCATAGTCGCTGTAGGCCGGATTGGCATCCTGCGCCGTCAGCCACTCGCTGGCCTTGCGAATCCCTGCTTCGTAGTTGGTAGCGCCTTGTGCGTCCAGGCCATTGATGAAGTTGATAACTGAATTGATGTCACTCCCGCTGGAGCCCAGGTCAAACGCAACATGCTGCACGGCGTTGCTGTCGAAATCGACGATCTGCAGATTGACCTTGCCATCGTGGCCAACCAGGTCGACCACGAGCTTTGTCAGGGCCTGCTTCACCAGCTGTATCTTGGTCAAGCCATCGGTTCCTGAACCCACCGCCATGCTGCCGGTGGTATCAACGATCAGCGAGATGTTGTAGTTGGTCGACGGCTTCAAGGTGGTCATCACGCCGCCTTGATCACCTACCAGAGCGTCGTCGCCCGCACCAGTAGTCGCACCATTGTCACCGTTATCGCCCACGAACAATTCATTAGACTCGGTCCGAGTCACCTGCACCCTGAGGTCAGCGGTCGCGGCATCACCATCACCGTCGGTGAGGGTATAGCGAATGCTGGCATTGCCATCGAAACCATCTGCCGGGGTAAAGGTCAGGGTGCCGTCAGCGTTGACGACAACGGAACCCACGTCCGCACCACCGACCACGTTGGCGCCAGTGATGCGAGCGCCATCGGCACCGGTACCGTCATTGGCCAGCACATTCACTGTGACTGGCTCACCTTCGGATGACATGGCGGAGTCAGCACGGGCGATCGGGGTGTCATCATCGATGATCACGCCCAGCTGACCACTTGCTGTATCACCGTCCGCATCCGTGATGGTGTAACCCACGTCCAGCTTGATGTCGTCTTCGACGCCTGCGACCGAATGATCCAACGGCTTTGCCAGGGTTACCTCGTAAGCACCGCTTGCGAGATCCGTCAGTTCAATCGTAAGCACCGGCCCCCCATTGGCACTTCCGACCAACGTCTGTCCATTGGCGCTGACCGACCAGCTGACGCTATGACCTTGAGATGTCAGATTCGGAAGTCCGCTGGTGCTCCACTTGAAGCTGCCAGCACCATCTTCCCCAAAACTGTAGCCAAGCGTCCCGGTCGCCACGGGGCTATTCTTCAACACATCATTGATACCACCCGCTACGCCACCCGCCAGCCCGTCTTCGTCAACGACTGCCAGAGGTACCTTGCCAGAGGGGTTCCCCTCGCCACCAGGTGTCGTCGGCGTGCCGTCGGTGCCTTCCACGGCTACCGATAGGCGGCCGACTGCCGTGTCTCCATCACCGTCAATTACGGTATAGTCGATCACCACATCGCCGCTATAGCCATCAGCGGGTTGGAACGTCAAAGAACCGTCGGCATTGACTGTCACCGTCCCGACGCTGGCGCCACCCACTACACTCGCACCAGTAACACGGGCACCATCGGCCCCCGTGCCGTCGTTGGCCAGTACATTCACCGTCACCGACTCTCCATCGGAGGTCGTTGCTGAGTCATTACGAACCACTGGGGTGTCGTCATCGATGATCACACCCAGCTGGCCATCCGCCGTATCGCCGTCCGCATCCGTGATGGTGTAACCCACATCCAGCTTGATGTCGTCTTCGATGCCTGCGACCGCATGATCCAACGGCTTCGATAGGGTGACCTGGTAGGCCCCGCTTGCGAGATCCGTTAGTTCAATGGTGAGTACTGGCGCTCCGTTGGCACTTCCCACCAGGGTGTGCCCATTAGCGCTGACCGACCAGCTGACGCTATGACCTTGAGATGTCAGATTCGGAAGTCCGCTGGTGCTCCACTTGAAGCTGCCAGCGCCATCTTCCCCAAAACTGTAGCCAAGCGAGCCTGTTGCGACGGGGCTATCCTTCAACACATCATTGATACCATCCGCTACGCCACCCGCCAGCCCGTCTTCGTCAACGACTGCCAGAGGTACCTTGCCAGAGGGGTTCCCCTCGCCACCAGGTGTCGTTGGTTCGCTACCGGTGCCACCGCCACCTTCCACCCATATAGACAGGCGACCGACTACCATGTCCCCATCACCGTCAACCACGGTGTAGTCGATGACCGCGTCGCCGCTATAGCCATCGGCGGGATGGAAGGTCAAGGAGCCGTCAGCATTGATCGTTACGCTGCCAACAAGGTCTCCTTCATCCACCGATGCGGTAAGGACTCCACCCGCGCCATCGGCGCCAAACCGATCGTTGTCGAGCACGTTAACGGTCACCGCTTCGCCCATCTGAGTTTCAGCGGTCTCATTGGCGACTACCGGACGATCGTCATCAACCACCACCTTGAGCTTGCCAGAGGCAGTGTCCCCATCAGCATCAGCGATGGTATAGCGAGCGTAAAACTGTATGTCGTCTTCCACACTCGGATTCACATGATCGAGCGGCTTGGACAGTACGACGCGGTAAAGACCGTCGAGCACGTTGGTCAGCTCGATGGTAATGACCTGTTCCCCGTCAGCATCCAAACCCTCAATGATCAACCCATTGCTTGATAGTGACCAAGTCACCGCACTGCCACCTGAGGTCAGGCTAGGCAAACCATCGGTGCTCCAGGTAAAGCTACCGGCTCCATCGTCGCCGAAGTCATACCTCAAGCTACCGGTGGCCACCGTCGGGTTGGTCGGCACATCCTGAATACCACCAGAAATCCCCCCGGCCAAACCATCCTCATCGACGATGGCCTGGGACGGCTCTGAGTCCGGGTCATCGTCAATTTCAGGCGTCGTCGGGCCCTCGCCACAGCCGCAGTCAATTTCCACGGTCGCACTACTCGTCGCACCGTCTCCATCCCCATCGGTGGTGACAATGTCAAAACGCAGCGTACCCGCCGCCAACTCGTTCGCAGTGAACTTCCAAGTGCCATCGGTGTTCACGATAAGAGTCCCAGCACCCGTCTCGATATTGCTGCCAAGCGGGTATTCGGTGCTGTCACCGGGCAGTCTCACCACGCTACTACGAATGCCATCAGCACCACCTGACTCGGCCCAGGTGCCGGTTACCACATCCCCTGGCTGCACGCCGTCAGGCGCGTCAATCCTGTTCATTGGTGAGTCGTCATCGACGTCAATGGCCAGACGGGCCGAGCTTTGGTTGCCGTTTTTATCGGTAATGGTGTAACCCACCGAGAAGACCAGGTTATCTTCCACACCAGATTCCGGGTGATCCAAGGGCCCCAGCAGAAATACCCTATATGCACCTGTCGCGACATCGGCCAATTTAATGTGCAGGATCGGCGTACCATCCGGCGTCTTAGCGGCAATCACTTGGCCATCCGCCGAGCGCTGGAAAGTCAGCGGTTCCCCTTGAGATGTCAGGGTCGGAAGACCATCTGCACTCCACTGAAAGGCGCCACTATCGGTAGGGCCAGCCGCACCGAAGTCGTAGGGTAACGAGCCCTGGAAGAGCACTGCCTTGCCCGCATCATCAGCGGCTCCCCCCACCAAGCCTCCGGCAAGACCGTCTTCATCAAGGTGAGCGATATCAGCAAAGTCCGAGTCGCTACTCGTGACGGCGGTACTGATGAGCTGTGTAGCATCTACATTTTGTGACGAACTCATTGATTAAGCTCCCTAGGCGACAACAGAGATACATTTTTTTACACGCCTACAGACTAGGAGACTCTTTTGCGGCCCAACATTGTACTCATGTGCACGCAACACTTACGGGAAGCAAAAATATATGGAATATGCACAATTTATGAGAAAAAGCTCAGCGCTCGCTCCAAAAAACCTCACGCATACGTTCAACGACGCAAAAGATAGATAAAAAAAATACTTACATTACAATATATTAAAAAATTCAGCATCGATTTACTGCAGGACATTACGCATACAGATGTTGCTTATATTTACAATAACGCATGCAACACATCGAGTTAGTAACGAATACAATCAAGTATGAAGAACCTCAGTTTCTGCTCGTATAGAATGCCGAAATATCTCAAAAAAAATGTCTAATAAATAGCTGAGTGCCCACCCTTTTCTCCTCTCCTTCCCAGCAGATAAGCCTCCCCTCTCTTTTCAAGAAAAGTCATACCCACAAAAAAAACGCCCGGACCAATGTCCGGGCGATGTGCGCGATGCAGCAGAGCAGAGGAGAGACTGCGCCGCTCTGTCAGCTGAAATCGATGCCGATACGCCGACCGACTTCTTCATAGGCCTCGATGACGCCGCCGAGTCCCTGACGAAAACGATCCTTGTCGAGCTTTTCTCGTGTTTCGGCGTCCCAAAGGCGACACCCATCAGGCGAGAATTCGTCTCCGAGCACAATCTTTCCGTGAAAAACACCGAACTCCAGCTTGTAGTCCACCAGCAGCATGCCGCCATCAGCAAACAGCTGCTTCAGCACCTCATTGACCTTGAAGGTCAGTGCCTTCATTTCGGCCAGCTGCTCAGAGGTTGCCCAGCCGAAGCTTTCCGCCAGCGACTCGTTGACCATGGGGTCATGCAGCTCGTCATTCTTCAGAAACAGTTCAAACGTCGGAGGATTGAGTGCCTGACCTTCTTCCACCCCTAGTCGCTTGACCAGGCTACCGGCGGCGATATTGCGCACCACGCACTCCACCGGAATCATGTCGAGCTTCTTGACCACACACTCGGTGTCCGACAGCAGTGTCTCGACGTGGGTGGGAATGCCCGCTTCCTCCAGCTTCGCCATGATAAAGGCATTGAAGCGGTTATTGACCTTGCCCTTGCGCTCCAGCGATTCCATGCGGCGACCATCGAAGGCGCTAGTATCATCTCGGAAGTGCAAAATCAGCCGATCAGGATCATCGGTGGCGTAGACGGACTTGGCCTTACCGGCATAGAGTTCTTCGCGCTTTTCCATGGGTGCCTCCACAGGCAATCAAAAGGGTTCTTAGTCAAAGGACCGAAGTCCTGAATCAATGGATCGCTTGCCAATCCAGGCCGTCGTCCTGGGCAGCCACGGTCAGGCGAGATTCATCGCCGCTCATCAGAGGCATCAGAGCCTCCAGAGCGAGTTCGGGGCGATTATTATGCTCCGACAGATGCGAGCAGACGATACGCTGAAGGCGGTCCAGCCCCAGTGTGGTCAGCAGTGCCGAAGCCTGGGCATTGGCCAGGTGCCCCCAGTGCCCGCCCACCCGACGCTTGAGGCTGGGCGGATAGGGGCCATCTGCGAGCATCTGGACATCATGATTACATTCGAGAACGAGCGCATCGCAGCCGCGAAACGCTCTCTGGACGTGCTCGGTGGGGTGTCCCAGATCCGTCAACAATCCCAGCCGAACATCGCTGGCGCTGATGCGAAACTGCACGGGTTCTCTGGCATCGTGAGGCACCGTGACGGCATCGATCTCCAGCCCCTTCACCGCAAACCGAGACTGGGGAGTGATCCAATGGGTACGAGGCAGGCGCCCCAGCTTTCCCGCTAACCAGGTGCCGGGCGTAAGGTGCACCGGCAGATCGTAACGGCGCGCCAGCGGGCCCACACCACGCACATGATCACCGTGCTCGTGGGTAACCAGCACGGCGTCGATCTGCCGCGGGTGAACGCCTAGCCGAGCCAGGCGTCGCTCGGCTTCCTTCAGCGCAAAACCACAGTCAACCAACAAAAGCGCATCGCCGTCGGTCACCAGGGTCGCATTGCCCTTACTACCGCTCCCGAGAGAGGCAAAGCGAAGGCCTCGGTGCACCGACTCGCTGGTAGATCCTTCCCCCATCAGCGCAGCAAGCCCTCCATGCGCTGCAGCAGCTCACGCTGGTCATCACCGGACAGAGGCTCCTCGTCGACCGCCCGAGCTTCCATCAATGTCTCCTGTCCCTGAGGCGTCAGCCGCATCTCGACGCGATGCATCGACTCGGTCAGGTCCATGGACATCAGTGAGTCAACGAAGCCGCGGGTGCGCTCGCTTTCGGTCACGTAGTCGATGACAAACCGCTTGCTGGCTTCATCTGCAGAGACCAATTCGCGACGATCTTCCATATCGAAGTTGTTCTCGAGCTGAAACGCCAGTTCGGCATAGGCCCGGTCGATATCGAAGGGCAGCACCATTACCCAATCGTCGCCACGGGGCTCGAAGCGGATGCTCTGACGATCCGCCGCTTGTTGGGCCGAGGCAGACGCGATACTGGCGGAGGCGCTGCGAGCCTCGAAATGACGCTGCAGCGAGTTCAGGCACAGACGGTTGAGCTGCCCCGCGGTATCACAGCGAATCTCGCTGGTACCCGTGCGCAGCCCCTGACGCAGCAACAGGCTGGCGTCGGAAGTCTCGATAACCCCAGTGGCGCTATCACTGCGCGTGATCTCGAGTCCCCGCTGCTCGGCAAAGCGCTCAAGCTCTGGCCACACCACCGCGGGCGCAGCACCCACCACCAGCCAGCGATCTGCATCGGTTTCTCGAACCGCCACATCACCGGCAGCCACCGCGGTGCTGGCTGACAAGGTCTGAGGCAAGGGCGCCGCAAAGTCACCCTCTCGAGCATAGAAACTGCCGCTCGCCTGAGGCACCGGCATGATGTCGCGGTAGCGGCTCTGGTCCCGGGTTCCAGGCAGCGTCAGAGGAGCCGCCTGCCGAGCGTCAGCATAGTCCTCGTTGCGGTCGTGATAGTGCCCTTCCTTGGCACAGCCAGCCAAAGCCAGTGCCGCGATCATCGCCAGCGGCAATCCTTTAAGCGCAGAATTCATGCGTCCACCTTGGTTGATAATTGAGTCCACGTCATCACGACCGAGAGGAATGCCGCAGCATCAGTCCTCGATCAGTCCCGCCAGCTGCAGCGCTTCGCTGATGGTGGAGTGGTATTTCTCGCTGAGCCAGGTCAGCGGCAAGCGGATCCCCGGCTCGATAATGCCCATACGGTTGAGCGCCCACTTCACGGGAATCGGGTTAGCCTCGATGCCGAGATTAGTGTGCAGTGGCAGCAACCGCGTGTTGATCTGGTGCGCTTTTTCCGTCTCGCCGGCAATCGCGGCGACACACAGGTCGTGCATGGCCTTGGGTGCGACATTGGCCGTGACCGAGATATCACCGTGGCCGCCCATCAGCATGAAGTCACAGGCCGTGGCATCATCGCCGGAGTACAGCATGAAGTCGCTGCCTTCGAGGCGTTCGATCAGGTCCTCTGCCCGCTCCAGGTTACCGGTGGCGTCCTTCAGGCCGATAATATTATCCACCTCGGCCAGACGCAGCACCGTCTCGTTGTAGATATCGGAGCAGGTACGGCCCGGCACGTTGTAGAGGATCACCGGCAAGTCACTGGTCTCGGCGATGACCTTGAAGTGCTGGTACAAGCCTTCCTGGGTCGGCTTGTTGTAGTAAGGCGCCACGGTCAGACAGTAGTCGGCACCGACTTCCTTGGCGTAGCGGGTCAGCTCCACCGCCTCGGTGGTGTTGTTGGAGCCAGTGCCAGCGATAACGGGAATACGGCCATTGACCTCTTCCACTACCGTGCGAATCACATCGAAATGCTCGGCAAAGGTCATGGTCGTGGGCTCACCGGTGGTGCCCGCCGCCACGATGGCATCGGTACCGTTATCCAGGTGAAAGTTAACCAGTTTGCGCAACACTTCCCAGTCGATATCGCCATTGGCCTTCATCGGTGTCGCCAGAGCGACGATACTGCCCGTGATCATCCTCGTTGTTCCTCTGTTGTCGGCTTGCCAAACACCTGATTTCCGCGATTCCGGCAAGCGTGGTTGGCCAAGGGGGTCGCGACCCGGGGAAGCGTGATCGTGACCAGAGCACAAATGGTACTCAGGCGGCCATACCCTGTACAGCCGCGTCTTTACATAGCGTGTTGCATTGCGTGTAATCGGACATCCATCTACGCCAATTTCGGAGCCCCCATGACTGTAACTGTTGGCGAACAGGTCCCCGACTTCAGCGCCACCGCCACCGGTGACACCACCTTCTCTCTGGCCGAGCAACGTGGCCGCCAGGTCGTGGTCTATTTCTATCCCAAGGCCAGCACCCCCGGCTGCACCACCGAAGGGGGCGACTTCCGGGACCACAAGGCCGACTTTGATGCTGCCAACACGCTGGTTGTTGGCGTGTCTCGGGATGGCATCCGCGCCCAGGAGAACTTCAAGGCCAAGCAGTCCTTCAACTTCGAGCTGATCTCCGACAAGGACGAAGCCGTCTGCCAGCTATTTGACGTCATCAAGCTCAAGAAGCTTTACGGCAAGGAACACCTGGGTATCGAGCGCAGCACCTTTCTGATCGACGCTGAAGGGCGACTGGCCAAGGAGTGGCGCAAGGTCAAGGTGAAAGGCCATGTGGAAGAAGTGCTGGCAGCAGCGCAGGCACTGAACGCCCAGCGCTAGCAGCAGGGCCAGGCCGCGACGGGGACGACCCGTCGCATCCACTGACCGACCGGCATCGACGCGCGAGATCAGCCGTCGGTGCCGGTACTCCCCGGTAGCCTTGCCATGCTGCGCTCCTTGATGCCCCGTGGCCAGGCATAGACCAGCGCCTTGAGCAGGGTCGCCAGCGGGATCGCAAAGAACACCCCCCAGAAGCCCCACACGCCGCCGAAGAACAGCACCGCCAGAATGATCGACACCGGATGCAGGTTGACCGCCTCGGAAAACAGCACCGGCACCAGCACGTTGCCATCCAGCGCCTGGATGACCCCATAGGCGACGATGACATACAGAAACTGATCCCCCAGGCCGAAATGAAATCCTGCCACGGCCGCCACGGGCAGTGTCGCCACCGCTGCGCCGATGTAAGGCACCAGCACGGAGAACCCCACCAGCACCGCCAGCAGCGCTGAGTAAGGCAGACCGAAAAAGGCGAAGGTGAAAAACGTCACCGTCCCGACGATGACAATTTCCGTCGCCTTACCCCGCACATAGTTGGCAATCTGGCAGTCCATCTCCTTCCATACCCGCGTCATCAGATCACGCTTGGCCGGCAGCAGTGACACCGTGAAGCCCACCAGGCGATCACGATCCTTGAGCATGAACAGCACCAGAATCGGCACCAGCACCAGATAGATGATCAATCCCAGCACGTTGCCGAGGGAAGCCAGCGACAGCGTCAGCGCACGCTGGCTCAACTGCGTTGCTTCGCGGCTCAGCACCCCGATCCAGTCCTGGACCAAGTCTGGAGTGATCAGCTGGGGGTAGCTCATCTGCAGGTCATCCAGCATCTGCTGACCGGCAGCGAACATCCTTGGTGCTTCCTGTATCAGGCTCGCCAGCTGATTCCAGATCAGCGGCAGCAACACCAGCGCCATCGCCAGCAGCACACCGACGAAGGCCAGGAAGACGGTCATTACCGCGACGAGATGCGGCACCTTGCGTCGCGTCAGGCTGTTGACCGCGCCCTGCAACAGAAAGGCCACTACCAGGGCGGTGAGGAACGGCGCCAGCATCTGGCCCAGCCAGATCACCACCGCAAAGCCGGCCACCAGCAGCACCAGCAGCAAAACCGCTTCCTCATCCGAGAAATAGTGGTCTACCCAGCTACGGAATACCGTCCGCAGGCTCATGCGTCACCCGCCTTGCGCAGCCAATAGACATAGACATCGTCGCGCTGTTCACGCCCTTCCAGCACATGAGAACTATGCTCGGCAAAGCTCTCGAAATCTCGCCAGGAGCCGGCGTCGGTCGCCCTGACTTCCAGCAACTGCCCAGGCGCCAGGCGTGAAAGCGCCTGCTTCGCCTTCAGCAGCGGCAGCGGACAGGGAAGTCCGCACGCATCTAGCACATCGTCAGGTTGCACTGCCATGATCTCTCCCGAGAGAATGCGATATTGGTCCGCCCCAAGCGTTGCCACCCCAAGGGCATACAGCCCCGCTGGCAAATTTGAGGCACTTTGATTTAAAGGCACTTTTCCGGCCGAATCAATGTCCCAAGGCAACCCCTTCATCGCTATCGACGAGGATCACGATGCTCAAGCGATCGCTGTTCGCCGCCACCGTTCGCCCCCTGCCCAGCGCGGGGTTGATCCTCGTTATGGCCCTGACCCAGACCGCGCCCCTCGCCCAGGCACAGTACCTGGACCAGGGCATTCGACTGAATGAGCCCAGAGAGCTCGACCTGCCCTCGCTGATGTCTACCGGCAGCAACGCCATCAGCGGTGAGGAAACCCGCCTAGGCCGAGCCTGGCTACGCCAGTTTCGCGCCCACGTACCTGAATGGCGGGACCCGCTGGCCCAGCACTACGTGGAAACCCTGGTAGGCCGTCTGGTGCCTTACAGCGATCTGGGCGGGATCAATATCGCGGTTACCCTGGTCGACAACAAGACCCTCAATGCCTTCGCCGTTCCCGGAGGTGTGGTCGGGGTCAACAGCGGCCTGTTCGGCTTCGCCACCCATGAAGCTGAGGTCGCCTCGGTTCTGGCCCACGAGCTGGGACACCTGTCCCAGCGACACTACGCGCGCAGCAAGGCTCGCGCGGAACAAACCCAGGTTCCCGCCATGGCCACCATGCTGGCAGGTTTGATCCTGGCCGCCAGTGGCGCCGGCGACGCCGGCATCGCTGCACTGGCCGGCAGCCAGGCGGCGATGATCCAGGACCAGCTGCGTTACTCCCGTCGCTATGAGGAAGAGGCCGATCGCATCGGGCTGCAGGCGATGGCCAGCGCCGGCTACGACCCCCAGGCGATGGTGGACATGTTCCGCTCCATGCAGCGCATGATGAGCCTGCAAGGTGGCACTCCTCCCGAATTCCTGTTGACCCACCCGATTACCGAGTCACGCATCAGCGATACCCAGTCAAGGGTCAACCAGACGCGCGTCAGCGGCTCCGCACCGGACGACCTGCAGTACCAGCTCATCCGGGCCAGGGCGCTGCTGGCGATCCACGAGCGCGCCCCGGGACAAGCCCTGACGGTACTACGTCAAGACCAGGCACCCGCCGATGCACAACGCTACCTGCAAGCCTTGATCGACGCCCGCTCGGGCCTGACCGACACGGCTCTCTCGGCGCTGGACAGCCTCTCCAGGGCTCACCCGGATACTGCGCTGCTACCGGCCAGCGCCGTCCAGGTCGCACTAGAAGGCGGCCGCGTGGATGATGCCATCGCACGCGCTCAACGCCAGCTGCGACTGATGCCGGGATATCCTCCCACCAGCCAACTGCTGGGCGAAGCGCTGCTTCAGCGCGACCCCGATGCGGCCTATCGCGAGCTGTTCGATCTGGCTCAACGGCGCCCTGAAGACCCCACCGTCTTCGGGCTGTTGGCCGAAGCCGCAGGCCGCAGCGGTCGCGAAGCGTGGGGGCACCTGGCGCGTGCCGAACAGCTGCAGCTGACCGGCGAGATCGATCGCGCCATTCGTCAGCTGGAGGTGGCCGAAGCGGTGGCGGATCGTCAGGGCGACCTTAACGCCAGAGCCAGCATTCAGCGACGCCGCGACGCTTTCCTCGACTACCGCCGCACGATGGAAAAATTCCGCTAGCGACAACGACAACGCCCACGAGATCCCTCTTCATCTAGGGCCTCGTGGGCGTTTCTTGCGGCAAGCGTTCTCCGGCGACGATCTCAGGCCTGGAACTCAAGCATCCGCGTCAGCGGCTTGAGCGCCTGAACCCGCAATGCATCACTGACCTGAATCTCACCCGAACCATGCCTCAATGCATCTGCCAGATTGTCGAGGGCGTTCATCGCCATCCAGGGACAATGCGCGCAGCTGCGACAGGTGGCGCCATTACCGGCAGTAGGCGCTTCAAACAGCGTCTTCTCTGGCACAGCCTGCTGCATCTTGAAGAAGATGCCGCGGTCGGTGGCCACGATCAGCTTGTCATTGGGCAATTCCTTGGCGGCCTTGATCAGCTGCGACGTGGAGCCGGCCACATCGGCCAGGCTGACCACCGCTTCCGGTGACTCCGGGTGAACCAGTACGGCAGCATCGGGATAGACCGACTTCAGATCCTCGACGCCCTTGGCCTTGAACTCTTCGTGGACGATACAGGCACCATCCCAGAGCAGCATGTCGGCGCCCGTGTGCTTCTGGATGTAGCCGCCCAGGTGCTTGTCCGGCGCCCACAGGATCTTCTCGCCCTTGGCCTTGAGGTGCTCGATCACGTCGACCGCGATGGATGAGGTGACGACCCAGTCGGCACGGGCCTTCACCGCCGCCGACGTGTTGGCGTAGACCACCACGGTGCGATCTGGATGCGCGTCGCAGAAAGCGGCGAACTCGTCCGCGGGGCAGCCCACATCCAGCGAGCAGGTCGCCTCCAGCGTTGGCATCAGCACACGCTTTTCCGGTGACAGGATCTTGGCCGTTTCGCCCATGAAGCGCACGCCGGCCACTACCAGGGTGTCTGCCTCGTGGCGGGCGCCAAAGCGCGCCATCTCAAGCGAGTCTGCCACGCAGCCGCCGGTCTCCTCGGCAAGCTGCTGGATCGCATCATCGGTGTAGTAGTGTGCGACCAGCACGGCATTATTGGCCTTCAGCAGTCGCTTGATCTCATCGACGCGAGCGGCGTCTTCCGAGGGAATACGGGTGGGGCAGTAGGGACGCGCGAGATGCTCTCGGATCTCGGCGCGGGAAGTCATGATTGTCATCGTGTCTACCACTGTGACCGGCAGGGAATCCCCCTGCAGATGGGACAGTGCCACCAGCCATCCGCTGCATGGCACGCCAGGAGGACCTCCGTCAGAGCGGCCAGCCCTTCAGGCCGGCGGCACCCTCCATGTGGGGTCCTCACCCTCGCCCATGCGTCTATCGCTACGGCGAGCTGCTACACAGTTTAACCCAGCAACCACAGGATGCCGAGTTCCGCTGCGTCAAGCTGACCAAGGAATGACGCCAGCACACCGGTGTGTCTCGGTCTGGCGGGCCTGACGGCAACGGGCCGTGGCCCTACGCCAGCGTGCAGCGTCATGAATACCCAACAAAAACGGCCCCCGCTCCGAAGAGCGAGGGCCGCGAAACTGGTGGGTCGTGTAGGATTCGAACCTACGACCAATTGGTTAAAAGCCAACTGCTCTACCAACT
The DNA here is from genome assembly GCF_019802025.1 of Halomonas sp. DP5Y7-2. Taxonomy (NCBI): domain Bacteria; kingdom Pseudomonadati; phylum Pseudomonadota; class Gammaproteobacteria; order Oceanospirillales; family Halomonadaceae; genus Halomonas; species Halomonas sp. DP5Y7-2. The sequence goes on from NZ_JAHVHY010000002.1 coordinate 19,210, forward strand.
GAGCTAACGACCCAATCATGGAGGCAATCAGCCTGACCATGCACAGGTTCGGTTGGTGGGTCGTGTAGGATTCGAACCTACGACCAATTGGTTAAAAGCCAACTGCTCTACCAACTGAGCTAACGACCCTTCCGAACGGGTGCAGATATTACGGATATGCCCCTTTAGACGCAAGCCTTTTTTTCATTACCTGCGTTTTCTTGTCCCTCGGGGCATATCCGTGGGGCACCTCGACGCTGCACCCGGCCCAGGTCCGGGCTTGCCTTCGCGCCACAAACATCAGCCCTTGCGCATCAGCCCTTGCGGGTAGGCTTGCCACCACGCTTCATGGTCTGTACCGGACGGCGCTTGTGCTTGTCACGGCTCCAACGGTTCTTTTCATCAGGGGTCAGCTCAGGCACCTTGCGCGACTCAAGTCCCGCCACGCTGGCAAGATCGTCCACCTCGTCCTGGGACAGCTCCACCCACTCTCCGGCCTTGGCGCGCTTGTCGAGGAAGATGTTGCCGTAGCGCACACGCTTGAGGCGACTCACGGTGAGGCCTTGCGACTCCCACAAGCGTCTGACCTCACGGTTACGCCCTTCCATGATCACCACATGGAACCAGGTATTGATGCCCTCACCGCCGAACTCCTGCACGTCGGTGAAGCGTGCCGGGCCATCTTCCAGCATCACGCCGTCGACCATGGCCACGACATGCTCGCGCTTGACCTCCCCCATGACGCGAACCGCGTATTCGCGTTCGACCTCGGTGGAAGGGTGCATCAAGCGGTTGGCCAGCTCGCCGTCAGTGGTGAACAGCAGCAAGCCGCTGGTGTTGATGTCGAGTCGCCCGATGGCAATCCAGCGCTCTCCCTTGAGACGCGGCAACCGGTCGAACACGGTACGACGCCCCTCCGGATCCTTGCGCGTGCACAGCTCACCCTCCGGCTTGTTGTACATGATCACCCGACGCGGCACCTCATCAGCCGCGCGCAAGGTAATCGGCCGATCATCAAAGCTGACTCTATCGCGGTCCTCGACCCGATCACCCAGAGTCGCCACCGAGCCATTGACCTTGACCCGTCCATCGGAGATCGCGGTCTCCATCTCGCGGCGGGATCCCAGGCCGGCACGGGCCAGCACCTTTTGCAGTTTTTCGCTGGTGGTCGTCATTCATCGTTCTCGCTTTCTGTGGGTTCCACCCCCGAGGCAGTGTCATCGTCGACGCGGCCCCGGGCGCGTTCGGACAGCCTGGCTTCAAGATCGGCGAAGCTCAGCCCTGCCCGCTCGGACGCCTTCCCGGCGTGCTGCTCGTCGGCCATCCCGGCCGTCGTGTCGGCGCCCTCAATGGGCGCCTCGGTTTGATCGCCTGCCGCCCCCTCAGCCGTCCCAGCGTTCTGGTGAGGGATGTCTGCCTCATCCCGTCCTTGGCCTTCCTGAAGGTTATCCTGAAGGCCCTCCTGGAGGTCATCCTCCACAGGCTCGTCGGCCTGGGACAGCAGCGCGGGAGGTGGCGGAGGCGGCTCATCCTCGGTATCAAATTCCTCGAACTGCTTTAGCTCATGCATTGGCGGCAGTTCATCCAGCGTCTTGAGGCCGAAGTCATCAAGGAAGCTGCGGGTGGTGGCGTAGACCGCCGGACGGCCCGGTACATCCCGGTGTCCCACCACACGAATCCAGCCACGATCCAGCAACGTCCGCATGATCGAACCGCTTACGGTCACGCCGCGCACCTCTTCAATATCGCCGCGGGTGACCGGCTGACGGTAGGCAATCAGCGCCAGCGTTTCCAGCAGGGCGCGGGAATATCGCTGAGGCCGCTCGTCCCACAGCCTCGCCACCCAGTTCGCCAGGCGCGGACGAATCCGCAGCTGGTATCCCGAAGCGGTCTCGATCAGCTCCATGGCACCACTGACGTGGCGCTCGGTCAGACGCTCGAGCGCTTCCTTGAGACGTCGTCTGGTCGGACGCTCATGATCGTCAAACAGCTGCTCAAGCCGGTCCAGCGCCAGCGGCTGACCGGCAGCCAACAGCGCTGCCTCGACGATCTCGTCCAGCGCATCGGGCGTTTCCATCACGCTCATGCGGGCTTGTCTCCCTCGCTCAACCCCTCTCCGGTGGAGGCTGGTGCAGACTCATCGTAGGCATCACCGTGCCCATCGTCCAAACTCTCCTGGCCGGATATGTCGCCGTCCAGCATCTCATCTTCCACCCCCCCTTCCGCGAATGGCTCGACATCGAACGCGCTTTCGCCGTCATCGTCGAGCGCCTCGTAGGGGTCTTCTTCCTCGTCGCCGGCCAGTCTCGCTCGAACGTGGATCGGTGACATCGGCGCATTCTGCACAATTTCGATCATCGCTTCCTTGGCCAGCTCAAGGATCGCCATGAAGGTGACCACCACTCCGGCCCGGCCCTCCTCCAGCGAGAACAAGGCCTCGAAGGGCGTGTAGTGCTCATGGGTCAGGCGCTCCATGATGGCCAGCATGCGCTCGCGGGTGGACAGCACCTCGCTCTCGATCTGGTGCGCCTGGTTGAGTTCGGCGCGACGCAGGATACCCGCCAGGGCACCCAGCAATTCGTCGAGTTCCACCTCGGGGTGGATGATCCGCGACTCCACCGGAGGCAGTACCGCTCGGGCCGGAAACCAGTCGCGACCTATCCGCGGAAGCTCGGCCAACGCTTCGGCCGCCAGCTTGAGCCGCTCGTATTCCTGCAGGCGCCGAATCAGCTCGGCACGAGGATCTTCGTCTTCATCGCCGTCTTCACTCTTCGGCGGCCGCGGCAGCAGGGTGCGCGACTTGATCTCGGCCAGCATCGCCGCCATCAGCAGGTACTCGCCCGCCAGCTCGATCTCCATGGCCTTCATCAGCTCGACATACTCGATGTACTGATGGGTAATGGCGGCAACATTGATCGACAAGATGTCGAGATTCTGGCGGCGAATCAGATAAAGCAGCAGATCAAGCGGTCCCTCGAACGCCTCGAGAAACACCCGCAGCGCCTCGGGGGGAATGTAGAGATCTTCGGGTAATTCGGTGATCGGCTCATCAAACAGCCGGCCCAATGCCTGCACCTGGGTCGGCGCAGACGCCGTGTTCGCTGAGGAAGCATCCTCCCCCCCGGCATCGTTCTCGCTGGTTGTCGGCAAATCACTCACACACGTGAACCTGGTCGCGTTGGATCTGGCCCCGATGTGAGACCGACATGAAAGAACTACCGCTGCTTTACCGATCGCCCAGTTTATCAAGCTCTGCGCGTTCTGGCTAAGCCGAGACCGATGCCCTGAAGCGTCTGCTCAATGGCCTCGAGCCTCGACGACAGGGACGGTCGTTGCCTGGCTGCAGACGACAGCGCATGCTCCGCGCTGCCTGCGCTTTTGCACTCTTGCACTTTTGCACTCTTGCACTCTTGCACTTTTGCACTTTTGCACTACTGCACTACTGCACTACTGCGCGCTGTCGGCGGTGCGGTAGCGACCACGGTAGTCGAATAATTTCTCGCGAATCTGCCAGTGCCGCCCCACCTTGCGCCCTACCACAAAGTCCGGCGCTCTCAGCCGGTGCTGATCGTCGCAGACCTGCTGCGGCGTCGACGGCGCCAGTTCTACCCCAGGTGCACGGGCGTGATCACGCAAAAAGATCGCCGTAAAGGCCCTGCGCTGTGCCGGCGTTTCCAGCGCGAACCACTCCGACAGACTGGCGCCATCTTCGTCGTGATAGGTGACCTTGAGCCGAGGCAGGCCACGACCGTTGGTGGTCGCCTCAAGCTGCATGCCCGAGACTCGGAGCACTCTGGCATCCTTCAGCTTGAGCGCGTCGCGCAGCTTGTCATCGGCATCCACCAGCAACGCCTGACACCCATGGCAGCGTCGCGCCGCAATATCGTTCTCTGCGCCGCAGTCGCCGCAGGTCTTGAAGCGGAAGCGGAAATCGCACTGTCTTGCACCTGGCTCCGCCTGCGTCAACGCCTGCCCCTGGGCATCGACCAGCCCCTGACAGCGCCGACCGAAGTGCTCGATCACCAGTTCGCCATCGCGCTTTCCCCAGAAAAGGTTGGCATGTCCGCACTGCGGGCACGCCACCTGAACCGGCTCGCTATCGCTGTCTGGACGCGGGCTCCCCACCTCAGGCGCGTACAGGTCCCAAGGATTACCGGCATAGTCCAGGATCAGGCAGTCCTGCTTGCCCGGTGACAGACGCAGGCCGCGGCCGACGATCTGCTGGTAGAGACCGACCGACTCCGTAGGCCTCAGGATCGCAATCAGGTCCACATGGGGCGCATCAAACCCGGTGGTCAGCACCGACACATTGACCAGATACTTGAGGCGTTTAGCCTTGAACGCATCGATGATCCGGGTGCGCTCGTCCCCAGCGGTGGCTCCGGTGATCAAGGCGGCGTCCGCCGCGGGCAGATAGCCCAGAATTTCCTCAGCGTGGGCTACGCTGGCCGCGAACAGCATCACCCCCTGACGATCGGCAGCGCGCTCCATCACTTCACTGATGATGCCAGGCGTCGCACGGTGACCTGCCACGACACGATTCAGGTCCTCTTCGCGGTAGATACCGGTGCTGCCAGGCACCAGTCGGGAAAAATCGTAACGTGCCACCGCCGCATCAATCTTGACCGGCTTGGCCAGGTAGCCCTGGCGTACCATCAGCCTCAGCGGCTGTTCGAACACACAGTCGCGAAAGAAGCAGTCTTCATCCCCCCGCACCATGCCATGGTGATGACGATGATAGAGAAATCCCTGCCCCAGCCGATAAGGCGTCGCCGTCAGGCCCAGCACCTTGAGCGACGCGTTGCGCTGACGCAGGTGATCAATGACCCGATGGTAGGAAGACGAGGCCTCCAGCGACACCCGGTGACACTCATCGATCACCAGCAAGGTAAAAGGCCCGTGGGCGTTCTGTTCATCACTGACGGCATCCAGATGGCGCACCACCGACTGCACCGAGCCAAACACGACCTGCCGTGCGCTTTCCTTGCGGCCAAGGCCCGCGCTGAAAATATCTGCCTCCAGGCCGTAGGCCAGATACTTGGCGTGGTTCTGTTCCACCAGTTCCCGCACATGGGCAAGGACCAGCACACGGCCCTTGGCCAGCCGTGCCAATTCAGCAATCACCAGTGACTTGCCACTGCCCGTGGGCAGCACCACCACGGCGGGGTCATCGCTGCGACGAAAGTGACTGACCACTTGCGCCACGGCCTGCTGCTGGTAGGGGCGCAGTGTCGGTGTGCTTATTTGGTCAAATTTCGCACCAGCTACCGCCATTCGCGCAACACTCCTCTGCCGAGTTCGGCATGTCTTGATCTAGCGCAGGATACTTAACCCGTTCGATTCGTAGCATGGAGCGCCTGCGCGTGCGTGTCGAAGGGATAAAGGCCGCTATCGAAGGCGAAGCTGCCACCGGCATCACGACATGAGCGTCGTCAGGGTCCCCATCAGGGCGCCCAGCGGCGCGAGCCACCGCAGGTCATCCCACCAGGAAGGCGGTGCACTCTACGCCATCTTGGTAACCCGTCACAACAGGCTGACAGCCGGGCTCTCCCCGCCCAGCTGCGTCATCCATGTCGGCACCTCCCGCCGACCACCTTGTCCCCTTACCAAGGACCCCTTCATGATCCTTCGCCACTTTCGCCAGCTGGCTACGTGTTTCGTCATCGCCGGGTTACCGCTGCTGCACGGCTGCAGCGAAGAAGCGCCTCCCCTGACCAAGCAGGTGACTCGACCCGTCAAGTTACTGACCCTGGACGAGATCGGAAACAGCTCGATGAGCGCCTACCCCGGTGTCGTCGAGGCATCAGAGCGTACCGACCTGTCCTTCCGGGTTGGCGGCGAACTCAAGGAGCTGAATGTTCAGGCAGGCCAGGTCGTCAGCAGCGGCGAGCGGGTGGCCCTGCTCGACGACCGTGATGCTCGCAACGCCCTGTCCAACGCCCAATCCAGCTATGACCTGGCCCAGGCGACCTACCACCGCATGCAGGTCTCGGTGGAAAAGGGCGCCATCAGCCGCGCGGCCTTTGACGAAGCTCGCGCGGCCTTTCTCTCGGCCCAGGCCCAGTTCGACCTGGCCAAGGATCAGCTCGACTACACCGAGCTGAAAGCTCCCTTCGATGGCGTCATCGCCAGTGTTCCCGTCGACAACTTCCAGGTCATCGCCCCCCAGCAGACCATCGCGGTACTACAGCAGCCGGGCAATATCGACGTGACCTTCGAGCTGCCGGAACAACAGGTGCGCCGCCTCAATCGGGAGCGCATTCGCGATATCCAGAGCCGTGACGCTTCCCTGGCCTGGGTGCGTCTGGGTGACGATCCACGCCGTTTCCCGGCGCGCTACAAGGAGCACGACTCCCGCGCGTCAAGCGGCACCCTGAGCTACGAGGTCAAGCTGACCCTGCCCACCCCCGATGACGTCAACGTTCTGGCGGGCATGAGTGCCGTGGTGGAGATCGACATCAACGCCCTGACCGGGGACAGCGAGGGCCTGTGGCGGGTGCCTCTCGGCACCGTCGTCACCCTTGAGGATGCCCCGGACAACACCGTGGTGTGGCGCTACGTGGCCGACGACGAGACCGAAGGCCATGTCGAAGCAGTCGCGGTCGAGGTGCACACCACCAATGACGATGGCGTCTTCATTGCCGGTGATCTCCAGCCGGGAGATCAGCTGGTCACCGCAGGCGCCCACCTTATGCGTGACAAGCTGACGGTCACTCCCTGGGTCCAGGAAGCGGGGCTCTGACCATGATCGGCTATTTTCTACGCAACAAGACCATCAGCTGGATGATCACCCTGCTGCTATCGGTGGGCGGCGTGGTCTCCTTCCTTGGCCTTGGCCAGCTCGAATTCCCTGACTTCACCATCCGCATGGCGCTGGTCAGCACCGCCTACCCTGGCGCCACCCCACAGCAGGTCGAAGAAGAAGTCACCCTGCGGCTGGAAAAGGCCATTCAGGAGATCCCCAACCTCAAGCGGGTCAGCACGGTCAACAGTGCGGGCCTATCCCAGATCACGGTGGAGCTCGACACCGATGTCCAGGGTACCGCCCTGCCCCAATACTGGGACCTGCTCAGGCGCAAGATCGGCGATACCCAGGCCAGCCTGCCACCCGGCGCCGGCCAGTCGCTGGTGGTAGATGACTTCAGCGACGTCTACGGTCTGCTGCTCAACCTGTCCGGCGACGACTACAGCCTGTATGACCTGAAGAACCAGGCCGACTTCCTGCAGCGGGAGCTGCGCCTGGTCGATGGCGTCAAGAAGGTGGTCATTGCCGGCGACCGTCCCGAACAGGTCACCATCTCGCTCAACCGCGAGCGGATGCAGGCGCTGAACATCCCGCCAGATGCACTGATCGCCCTGCTTAACGCCCAGAATGCCGTGGCCGATGCCGGCAGCGTGCGTCGTGACGGCAAGATCATCTCACTGCAGCCTAGCGGCGAGTTCAAGAGCGTTCAGGCGCTGGAGGATCTGATCATCGGGCGCCCAGACGCCAACCCGGTACACCTGGGCGATATCGCCACCGTGACGCGTGGGCTGACGGACCAACCCGGGCAGCTCTATCACGCCGACGGAAAACCGGCGATCTCCATTGGCCTGTCCTTCGTTTCCGGTGTCAACGTGGTCAAGGTAGGCGAGGCAGTGGATGCGCGCCTGGCCGAACTAGAATCCCGCCTGCCAGTGGGCATGGAGCTGACGCCGGTCTACCACCAGCCCGAAGTGGTCAAGGAAGCGGTATCCGGCTTCGTCATCAACCTCATGGAATCGGTCGGCATCGTCATCGTCGTTCTACTGATCTTCATGGGCGTGCGTTCGGGCCTGCTGATGGGGCTGATTCTGACCATCACCATCCTCGGCACGCTGATGCTGATGGCCGCCCACGGCCTGCAATTGCAGAAGGTCTCCCTCGGCGCGCTGATCATCGCGCTGGGCATGCTGGTGGACAACGCCATCGTGGTGACCGAAGGCATGCTGATAGGCCTTGGCAAGGGCAAGAGCAAGCTCGCAGCGGCCAAGGAAGTGGCTGGCCAGAACTGGCTACCGCTGCTGGGTGCCACCGCCATCGCCATCACCGCCTTTGCTCCCATCGGTCTGTCGCCGGACGCCACTGGCGAACTGGTCGGTTCACTGTTCTGGGTGTTGTTCTACTCCCTGCTGCTCAGTTGGGTGACCGCCCTGACGCTGACGCCTTTCTTTTTCGACATGTTCTTCAAGGACGCACCGGCGGACGCGGAGCAGACAGACAGCGACCCCTACAGGGGACTGATCTTCGTTATCTTCGGCTGGCTGGTCGACAAGGGCATCCGCTTCCGCTGGCTCACCATCGCCACCTGCATCGGTTTGCTCGTCGGCGCCTTCGCACTGTCCTCCAATATCAAGAATGCCTTCTTTCCCGACTCCACCACTCCGCTGTTCTTTGTCGACGTGTGGATGCCGGAGGGCAGCGATATCCTCGAAAGCGAGCGGATCGCATCGCAGCTGGAGGCCCAGGTGGCCAAGATGGACCAGGTGGTCCACGTCACCAGTGTCATCGGCGGCGGCGCCCAGCGCTTTACCCTGACCTATTCGCCGGAGGACCGCTACGCCAGCTACAGCCAGCTGATCGTCGAGACCGACGACCTGAACAGCAGAGCCCAGCGCATGGCCGACATCATCACCCTGCTGCGCGACGAATACCCCCAGGTACAGTACAAGGTCCAGGCTCTGCAGGTGGGGCCATCGGCCAAGGCCAGCCTGGAGGCGCGGATCTACGGTCCTGATCCTGACACCCTGCGTACCCTGGCTACCCAGGTCAGCGACGTGTTCCGTGCCGATCCGCTGGTCGACAGCATCCGACTGTCCTGGGGCAATCGAGTGGAAGAACTGACCCCGGACTTTCTTGAACAGCAGGCCCGCCGCGTGGGCGTCACCCGCCAAGCCCTGCATCAGGCGCTGCTGATTCACAATGACGGTCAGGTCGCCGGGGTCTACCGCGAGGGCTCTGACCTGATACCCATCGTGCTGCGTGACGAAGCCTCCCAGCGCTACGGACTCAATGACCTTTCCAGCCTGAATGTGTGGAGCGCCGAACAACAGAAGTACGTCAGCGCCGGGTCCGTCATGGGACCGCTGCAGACACGTCTGCACGACCCATTGATCAAGCGCCGGGATCGTCAACGCATGTTGGCCGTGTACGCCGAACCGCTGCCGCTGTCCGGCGAGACGGCGGCCAATATCCTGGCCAGGCTGCAGCCGAAGATCGAGGCGATCCCATTGCCCGAGGGCTACCATCTCGGCTGGGGGGGCGAGGACGAAACCTCACGGGATGCCAAGGAAGCGCTGTTCAAGCTGCTGCCCCTCGGCATTCTCGGCATGTTTATCCTGACCATGCTGCTGTTTGGCAATCTGCGCCAGTCGCTGGCGATCTGGTCCATCGTGCCGTTGACCGTCATCGGCATCGTCGGCGGTCTGCTGGCATTCAACGCCCCCTTTACCTTCATGGCGCTGCTCGGCACCCTCAGCCTGGTGGGCATGGTGCTCAAGAACGCCATCGTGCTGGTAGAGGAAATCAAGATCCAGATGGGTGAGCACGATACGCCCTTCGATGCGATCATGGCCGCCGCCATCAGCCGGGTACGTCCCGTCTCCATGGCCGCGATCACCACCATGCTGGGCATGATTCCGCTGTTCGGTGATGCCTTCTTCGCGTCCATGGCAGTGGTCATCGTGTTCGGCCTGGGGGCGGCGACACTGCTGACCCTGGTGATTCTGCCCGTGATCTACGCCACCCTGTTCGGCATCTACCCGAACACACCGGCCCGGACGCCGGCCACGCAGTAACCAAGTCAGGCCCCCTACAGACAACGCTGAGGGTAGCGACAACGACAGGGCCCCGACGGTGCTGATGCACCGCCGGGGCCCTGTATCAATATCAGCAAGCGCTACGCCAAGGAGAGGCTATCTGGCCCGCGCCTCGTCACAGCCCTAGGCAAAGCGCGGCGGTCTGCCGTCCAGGCGGGCACGGCGGCTTGGCGCGCGCCCAATCAAAGCACTAGTCAAAGCGCGGCGGTCTGCCATCCAGGCGAGCACGGGTTGCTTCGCGCTGTTCCTGCCCGGCCAGCAGATTGCGCTGAAGCTCGGCCTCCATCGCCAGACGTCCGCGCTGGTCGAGACCGGGGGCTTCCCGCCACAACTTGCGCGCGGCGGCCACCGCCTTGGGCGAGCGTCGCGCCAGGTCGCCCGCCAGTTCAGCCGCAGCATCCCGCGGGTCCTCATCCAGGCGCGACGCCAGGCCCAGCACCATGGCTTCATCGCCGGCAAGATGACGCCCGGTCAGCATCATGTCTTGAAGGACATCGTGGCGCAGCCAGGCGGCGGTTACGCTGACCCCCATGTCCGCCATCAGCCCCCACTCGATCTCCGGCAACGCCAGGATCGCCTCGGGATGAACAATCCGAATATCTGCCCCCAGCGCCATCTGCAGACCTGCTCCATAGACATGGCCATGCAGCGCCGCCACCACCGGTGCGCCCAGCTCGCGCCAGCCCAGCGCCAGACGCTGAGCGGGGTTGATGCCACGGGCATCCGGGCTCAACAGCCAGGCGATGCGCTCCGGGGACGCCACCACCGAGGCCACGTCGAGACCAGAGCAGAAGCTTTCGCCCTCACCACTGAGCACCACCGCGCGAACCCCGACACGCTCGGCAAGCCACTGCTGGGCCTCCAGCAGAGCGTCGATCATCGGGGGGTCCATCGCATTGTGACGATCTGGCCGCTCAAGGTGAACGCTGGCCACGTGGTTGGCCAGGGTCACGCTCAGGCGATCATGGAAACGGCGCTGGGTGGGAGGCGACATGGAAGCTCCATCTGAAAAAGACCGATATCGGCAGCATCAAACTTGGCACCTGTTGCGTAGCAGCACAAGCTCAAGCATCAACCTTTCCTGCGAGTCATCATCGCCGGCAACGACAACGCCGCCCGAAGGCGGCGCTATCACAGGGTCTATCACCACAGGAGCTATCTCAGGGGCTATCTCAGGGGCTATCACCGGGGCTGTCTCAGGGGCTATCAGACACGCTGAGTCCTGAGAGGGACCTGGTTCAGCCCAGCCACACCCGCGCATTGCGGAACAACCGCAGCCAGGCGCCATCCTGGGTCCACTCTGACGGACGCCAGGAGTTGGTCACGGCGCGTACCACCCGCTCTGGGTGCGGCATCATGATGGTGACGCGGCCATCCGGTGTCGTCAGTCCGGTGATGCCGGACGGCGACCCATTCGGGTTGGCCGGGTAGCGCGTTGTGCACTGGCCGTAGTTATCGGTATAGCGCAATGCCACCTGCCCCGAGCCCTGCATGCTGCGCAGGTGGGCGCTATCGCGGAACTCGGCACGCCCCTCACCATGGGCCACGGCGATAGGCAGTCGCGATCCTTCCATCCCGGCCAGCAGGATCGACGGTGTCTTTTCTACCTGAACCATGGCCACACGGGCCTCGAACTGCTCCGACTCATTGCGCACGAAGCGCGGCCAGCTCTCGGCACCGGGAATCAGTTCCTTGAGCTGCGACAGCATCTGACAGCCATTGCAGACGCCCAGCGAGAAGCTGTCCTCACGGGCAAAGAAGGCGGCAAACTGCTCGCGAGCGCGCTCGTTGAACAACACCGACTTAGCCCAGCCACCGCCCGCGCCGAGTACGTCGCCGTAGGAGAAGCCACCGCAGGCGGCCAGCCCCTTGAACTCGTCCAGACCCACGCGCCCTTCCAGCAGGTCGCTCATGTGCACATCGACGGCCTCGAAACCGGCCTTGTCGAAGGCCCAGGCCATCTCCAGATGCCCGTTCACGCCCTGCTCACGCAGGATGGCCGCACGGGGGCGCGCCAGATTGACGAAGGGCGCCGTAATGTCCTCGTCCACATCAAAGGTAGGCGTGGCGCTCAGCCCGGGATCACGGGTATCCAGCAGGTTGTCGAACTCGTTCTTGGCGCACTCGGGGTTATCACGCAGGGCCTGCAGACGATAGCTGGTCTCGGACCAGGTACGCTGAGTCAGCTGGCGCGTGGTCTCGAGCAGCGGCTCCTCGAACAGCGTCACACGAATCTGGTCGTCGTAGCGAGGACGGGCGATGACGCCGCAGGTTTCGATCCCCGCCGCCGCGAACTGCGCCAGCACCTCTTCGGTGTGCTCACGGCTCACCTGGATGACGGCGCCCAGCTCTTCACTGAACAGCGCATTGACCGCCTCGGAGGCTTCATCGATCAACCAGTCCAGCTTGATCTCGAGACCGGCGCGGCTGGCAAAGGCCATTTCCAGCAGGGTGACGATCAGGCCACCGTCGCTGCGATCATGATAGGCCAACAGGCGGCCATCGGCGTTGAGCCCCTGGATCACGCTGAAGAACGCCTTGAGGTCCTCGGCATCGTCCAGGTCAGGACAATCGTTGCCAACCTGGCCATAGACCTGAGCCAGTGCAGAGCCACCGAGACGGTTGAGGCCGGCGCCCAGGTCGATCAGCAGCAGGTCGCTCTCGTCCTGATCCAGGCGAATCTGCGGCGTCAGCGTCTTCATCGCGTCGGTCACCGGGGCAAACCCGGTGATCGCCAGGGTCAGCGGCGAGGTGACGGCCTTCTGCTCGCCATCCTGCTCCCAGGCCGTGCGCATGGACATCGAATCCTTGCCGACCGGTACCGCAATACCCAGCGCCGGGCACAGCTCCATGCCTACGGCGTGCACGGCGTCGAACAATGCCTGGTTCTCACCGACGTGGTCGGCAGCACTCATCCAGTTGGCGGACATCTTGATATCGCCCAGCTTGGCGATGGGGGCCGCCGCCAGGTTGGTGATGGACTCGGCTACCGCCAGTCGCGCGCTGGCCGCGGGGTTGATCAAGGCCACCGGCGAACGCTCGCCCATGGCCATGGCTTCACCGGCATGGGTATCAAAGCTGGCGGTGGTCACGGCCACATCGGCCACCGGCACCTGCCACGGACCCACCATCTGGTCGCGCGCCACCTGTCCGGTGATGGAGCGATCGCCGATCGTGATCAGGAAGCTTTTGGACGCCACCGTCGGCAGTCGCAGCACTCGGTCCAGGGCTTCGCGAAGGTCCAGGTTATCGAGCATGACGCCCGGTAGCTCGAGGCTATTGCGCTCGAATTCCCGCTGCATTTTCGGCGGTTTGCCGAACAGAACGCTCATGGGCAGATCAACCGGGCGCGTATCGAAGTGGCCATCCACCACGGCCAGATGATGCTCGGCAGTCGCTTCACCGACCACCGCGTAGGGGCAGCGTTCGCGCTTGCACAGGGCGTCGAAGGTCTCGAGATCTTCGGGGGCCACCGCCAGCACGTAGCGCTCCTGGGCCTCGTTGCACCAGATTTCCAGCGGGCTCATGCCCGGCTCGGCGTTGGGCACTTCGCGCAGGCTGAACAGTCCACCACGGTCGCCATCCTTGACCAGCTCCGGCAAGGCATTGGACAGTCCACCGGCGCCCACGTCGTGAATGAAGCAGATGGGGTTGTCTTGACCCAGGGCCCAACAGCGGTCGATGACCTCCTGGGCACGTCGCTCGATCTCTGGGTTGTCGCGCTGGACCGAAGCGAAGTCGAGATCAAAGCTGGATGAGCCCGAGGCCATGGAAGAGGCCGCGCCGCCGCCCAGCCCGATGAGCATGGCCGGGCCGCCCATCACGATCAGCTTGCCGCCCACCGGGATCTCGCCCTTGGCAACGTGTTCATCACGGATGTTGCCGTAACCGCCAGCGATCATGATCGGCTTGTGGTAGCCACGACGCTCGATACCGCCGGCGCCCAGGGCGTCCTGCTCGTAGGTACGGAAGTAGCCCGTAAGGTTGGGACGCCCAAATTCGTTGTTGAAGGCGGCGCCACCGATGGGGCCCTCAAGCATGATGTCCAGCGCGGTGACGATCCGCTCGGGCTTGCCGTAGTCGAAGGCTTCCCAGGGCTGCACGAACTCGGGAATACGCAGGTTGGACACGGTAAAGCCGGTCAGGCCCGCCTTGGGCTTGCCGCCGATACCGGTGGCGCCTTCATCGCGAATCTCGCCGCCAGCACCGGTAGCGGCGCCCGGATGCGGGGCGATGGCGGTGGGGTGGTTATGAGTCTCGACCTTGGTCAGGATGTGGATTGGCTCCACCTTGCCGCCATAGCTGGCACGCTCTCCGTCCTTGCCGGTCAGCGGCGTGGGATAGAAACGTCGCGCCTCGCTGCCCTGGATGACGGCAGCATTGTCGCTGTAGGCGGACAAGATCCCCTCAGGCGAGGCCTGATAGGTGTTCTTGATCATCTTGAACAGCGAGTGGCTCTGGGCTTCACCGTCGATCAGCCAGTCGGCGTTGAAGATCTTGTGACGGCAGTGCTCTGAGTTGGCCTGGGCGAACATCATCAGCTCGACGTCGCTGGGGTTACGCCCCAACTCGACAAAGGCGTCGACCAGATAGTCGATCTCGTCCTCGGCCAGGGCCAGGCCGAGCTCGCGATTGGCGGTTTCCAGCGCGCTGCGGCCGCCTTCAAGAATGTCAACCTGGCCGAGCGGAGCCGGCTCGTGGTGGGCGAACAGGGTCGCCGCGTCGGCGCTATCGTGCAGCACGGTTTCGGTCATGCGATCGTGCAGGCCAGCGACGATGGCATCAAAGTGTGCTTGCTTGAGCTCACCGCGGACGCTCAAGCGGTAGCGAACACCTCGCTCCAGACGTTTGATCTGGGTCAAGCCACAGTTACGAGCAATGTCGGTGGCCTTGGACGACCACGGGGACTGGGTGCCAACCCGCGGCACCACCAGCAGCGTCAGGCCTTCCACGTCGGATTCCTGTTGCGCCGGACCGTAGTCGAGCAACCGTGACAGCAGGGCCTGCTCGTCAGCGTTGAGCTCCTCCCCCACATCGGCAAAGTGCACGTACTCGGCGTGCAGTGCCTCGATCTCGGGGACGGATGCACGCAGTTGAGCCAGCAGCTTGGCGTGACGGAAGTTGGACAGGGCGGGCGCTCCGCGCAGTTCGAGCATATCCAGGAGCCTCTGAAGGTCAGCGATAAAAGAAGGGGCCGCGGCGGGCGAGACGGCATATGATACTGGAAACCGGCGGGTGCGAGAAATCGTCGCGGATGACAGTTTCGCAGGGGCTGGGTAAGGTGGGCGCTCCACGGCCAGCGATGTCTTAAGATGAAGGACGGTTTACGTCACGCGCGACACCTGCGCACCCTTGTCACCATCGGCCTGGGCCTGGTTCTCGCATGCTGGCCCAGACCGCCCGTGCCCCCCTCCGACGTCACGCTGCAGCGAGTGCTGGAGCGCGACTTCATCACGGTGCACACCCGCAACACCCCCTTCACTTACTACGAGGGACGCCAAGGGCCCACAGGGTTCGAGTACGAGTTGATGCGGCGTTTCGCCGATCGCCTCGGGGTCAGCCTGAACCTCAGCGATGATCACCACGTGCAAAGCGTCCTCGACGCGGTGCGTGATCAGGGAGACTTGGGCGCCGCCGCGCTGCCGCTGGACCCGCTGGCACCGGGGCTGATGTTCTCGCGTCCGATTCTGTCGATGCAGCCCATGGTCGTCTACCGGCGTGACCTGCCACCGCCAGACGAGCTTGATGATCTGCTCGAACTGAACATCGGCATCGCCAAGGGCACCGGTATCAGTCGCGTCATGCACGAACTGCAGCAGCGTCGTCCCCAGCTCAGCTGGAAGGAGGCGGAGGACCTGGAAATCGCCGCCCTGCTGCGCCGAGTCGAAGATGGCGATCTGGACGCTGCGGTGGTCTATGCCCACCAGTTCCGGCTCAACCGACTGTTCTTCCCTGAGGTGGAAGATGGCTTCGATGTCGGCCAGCCGGTCACCATGGCCTGGGCCTTTGCCTCCCTGGACGGTCTGGCCCTGGTCGAACAGGCCAACGCCTTTCTAGAGGATTTGCAGGACAGCGGTGAGCTGGACCTTCTTGTCAGCCGCTACTTCGGCCACGATGACTATCTCGAGTATGTCGGTGCCCGGGTCTTCATCCACCACGTCAACCAGCGCCTGCCCCGCTACGATGAACTGTTCAAGCAGGCGGCAAGAGAGCAGCACTTTGACTGGAAGCTGCTGGCAGCTGTGGGGTATCAGGAGTCCCATTGGGACCCGGAAGCAACGTCACCCACCGGCGTCCGCGGCCTGATGATGCTGACCAATGCCACCGCCGAGGAAGTCGGCGTGGCCAATCGCCTGGACGCGGCCCAAAGCATCGAGGGAGGCGCCCGCTACTTGCGCAGCATCGAGGAACGTCTGCCTGACTCGATTCGCGGCGACGACAGACTCTACATGGCCCTGGCGGCCTACAACGTCGGCCTCGGGCACCTCTACGACGCCCGTGATATTGCCCGGATGCGGGGTGGCAACCCGGATCACTGGCGAGATGTTCGCGACGCGTTACCGCTCCTGCAGGAAAGCCAATGGCACAGCAAGACCCGCCATGGCTACGCCCGGGGTGGCGAACCGGTGATCTATGTGCAGAATATCCGCCGCTATCTTGAGATCCTCGATTACGTCGACCGCAGCCAACAGCAGTTTCACAAGCTGAATGCGCGCTTGCCGGACCAGGCGGATTCCGAGATCTTTGAACTCGTTCCGCCGATGCCATAGGACACCCCTGCCAATGTCGCGAATCGCCCTGGTCCTCACCCTGCTGGTTGCTGTGCTGGCAGCGACGGGCCTGATCATCAAGCCAGTGATGATCCAAGACCAGAGCTACATCGCCAGTTGGTCGCTATTGCTCGCGGTGAGCCTGGGGCAAGCCGCCTGGTACTGGCGGGGGGTGCGTCTGTCTGCTGTCTGTCTGGCGCCGGTGCTCGCCGTGCTGCTGTTGGGCCTGGCCAGCTACCTGCTGCCCGAGGGACTGATTCCTTACGCCACGCTCGAGCACTGGGCCGCGCGCCTGCCCGGCGTCAGCGGTATCGACAGCCTGCGTCCTCCGTTGATCGAGCTGTTCATTCTGCTGGCGCTGGCCGGAGGAGTGCTCGGACGCACACGTGCCAGCCTCGCCACGCCGCTGCTCCAGTCACTGTCACTGCTGTTGCTGATCACCGAGCTGTGGCTCGTGCTCAACGGCCACACCGACTCCCCGCAGAATCTTGCGGGCACCCCCGCCAGCATGGCGCTGCTGACGCTGCTTCTCGGCGCCCAGTTCAGCGGCGTCGTCGCCGGCTGGCGTCATACCCGTCCCGCCATTCTGCGCAGTCTGTTACCGTCCCTGGCACTGGTTTTGGTGACCATACTGGTGTGGCACCAGCAACGGCTGTACGAAGATCGCCGCCTGCAGGCCCAGATGCAGGAAGAGACGGAGCGATTGTCGGAGCAACTGAGCAACGAGGTGACGGCTCACCTTGAAGCAGTACGTCGCTTTGCCAGTTTCTGGAGCCTGCTCGACGTGCAACCTACCGCGACACAATGGCAGCGCCAGGCAGAACGTTACCATCGCGACTTTGCCTACTTCCTCAACATTGCCTACGTCGAACCCGACGGCACGATTCGCTACGTCTACCCCCGGGACGACGCCAATCTCGCCATCGTCGGGATCAATGCGCTGGACGTTAACCGCCCCTATATCGACGCCTTGTCACGGGCGCTGCGCGAGGGTGAAGAGGGGCACACCGGCGTCGTGCCCTTGCTGCAGGGAATGCCGGGCATGATCTACTACCTTCCCATCATCAGTGACCGCACCCAGCAGGTCACCGGGGCAGCCGCCATGGTGCTCAGCCTGCCGGTGCTGGCCGATCAGCTGTACGCCGCAACGCGCCTGAACCGGGAGCATAACCACATGCGCCTGGCCGTTGCCGACGATGTCATCCGTGACTGGCCGATAGCAGAGACACCCGGCCCCTGGACCCACGACAGCGTCATCGCCGTGGGGCGTCACGAACTGGTGGTGTCGCTCAGCGCCTCCTCGGCGTACCTGCTGGCCCAGCAGTCACGCCAGCCGGCCGCCAGCCTCAGCATTGGATTACTGCTGGCCTACCTGCTGTACATGGTGGTCTTCGGCCACCACCGCATGTCCGCGCAGCACACCAGCATGTTCCGCTCCAACGAGGAATTGCGTCGTGAAGTGCGCCACCGAACCCAGCTTCAGCGAGAGGTGGAATGGCTCGCCGGCCACGATGAGTTGACCCTGTTGCCGAACCGACGCTTATTTCTCACCACACTGCAGCGTGAACGACAGCGGCGTCCCTTGGCGGTCCTGCTGTGTGATATCGACCACTTCAAGAGCATCAACGACCAGCTGGGCCATCAGGCCGGTGATGAGGCCCTGCGCCGCTTCGCCAGAGTCGGGGCCCTGGCGATACCGGCAGATGCCGTGCTGGCACGCTACGGGGGCGAGGAGTTCGTGGTTCTACTGGTCGGGGATGATGCCGACAACGCCCTGGAAATCGCCGAGACCCTGCGCCAGGCGGTGATGCATAGCGGCATAGAACATGCCGATGGCCGCCCCATGACGGTCAGCGTTGGCGTCGCGACCCACGACGACCAGACTCTGGTTCCCGAAGATCTGCTGCATCGCGCCGACGTCGCGCTCTATCGTGCCAAGCGCAATGGGCGCAATCGCATAGAGACCGACGCCTGACGTCCCGTTGATCGCGGCCTATGAAGACGACTGGCTTGACGAGGATCAAGCCGCCGCCGGTTAAACGGGGGTTAGAGAGACACGAGGACATTAGGTTGCTTACCATTGGCGCATGACCGCTGAAATTTGCCGATATAAGCACATTTGCCAATACGGGAAAGGTCAGCAAGCCGCGCTGACAAGCAGCATCTGACATGTCTTCCCGGAGCCACATCATGCAACCCCTGCGGATTCCGCTGACGTTCGTCGCTCTGGCGCTGTCTGCAGCAGGACTGTGGGCAACGCTGGTAGTGTCAGACACGGCCTTCGGCGCCTCATCGACCGGCACCGCCCTTTGCCTGGCGCTGTTGATCGGCCTGGGCCAACTCGCCTGGTACCGCCAGCGACTATGGCTCAGTCAATGCCTGCTGGTGCCCCCTCTGGTCATAATGCTGGTGGTGCTGGCGAGCTACCTGCTGCCCGTGCCATGGCTATCCGCTCCGCTCTTCGACCAGCCATTGGCGCTCACCAGCTCGCCTCCACGTTGGGGCTTTAGCCCACCCAGCCTGTTGGATACCCTGCTGCTGACCTGTTTGAACCTCAGTCTGCTGCTGCGCACGCGGGCAAGTCTCGGTACGCCGCTCATGCACGCCCTGGCCGCGTTGGTCTGGGCGATGCTGGCCTACCTGCAATGGTGGCCTGGGGCGATGGTCCCCCTCGCACCCTTGGCCGGACCATGGTGCCTGACCGTCGCTGGCCTGCTGCTGGCCACCCAGTTTCTCACCGTCGCCACCGGATGGCGCCACACCTTATCCAGCATTATGCGTGGCCTGGGACCCGCCTTTCTGATCGCCAGCACCGCCATGGGGGTGTGGTACCTGCAGGAAAGTGAGGCCAATCACCAACTGATGGACAGAGCCCAGCGCGAGTCGGATCGACTTGCCCAGCAGATCAGCTCTC
Source organism: Halomonas sp. DP5Y7-2 (assembly GCF_019802025.1). NCBI lineage: Bacteria > Pseudomonadati > Pseudomonadota > Gammaproteobacteria > Oceanospirillales > Halomonadaceae > Halomonas > Halomonas sp. DP5Y7-2. Next base: position 38,710 of record NZ_JAHVHY010000002.1, read on the forward strand.
GGATCAATGAGAAACTGCTGGCCGTGCGTCGCCTGCGCCTGGACTGGGAACTCGACGGAGCCCTCCCGGATCCACTACGCTGGCAGGCGCAGACCCGAGCCTTTCTCGCTGACTTTCCCAACCTGGCCTTCATCGCCCTGGCAGACCCAGAGGGCAGGTTGAGACGGTTTCAGTCCGCACGTCACACCGGCCTGGATCGCGACGCAGCCCGCCATGTCGGACGGCTGATGCCAGACGCGCCAGACACCGCAACATCCCCCCGTGAGAGCGCCTCTTCCGTGCTGACCTTGCCGGACGGGGCACGCGGCATTATCAGCTTCCTGCCGGTCAGCTCGTCCGCCAGCCACCAGCGAATGGGCACGATCTGGCTGGCCTTCGATCTGGACCGGCTGACCACCCAAGCTATGCCTGCCGAGGCGCGCGACGGCCGTGTCTGGCAGGCCACACTGTGGGCGGGCAAGCGTCCGGTGTGGCGTCTTCCCGGCCCCGATATAGAGGGCCCCTGGTCGGTCAGCAGCAACATGACACTGTTGACGCACCCCCTGCGCCTGGAGGTTCGCCCCAGCCACGCGCTGCTCAGCCAACTCAAGCTGCACTACCCGGCCGCCTCTCTGTGCGCCGGCTTCGTTGTGGCCTGGCTGCTGTATCAGCTGCTCTACAGCCGTCATCAGCAGCGACAACAGCATCATCAGCTCGCCGGCACCAATATCGAGCTACGTCGCGAGATGCGTCGCCGTTCGCGACTGCAGAAAAACATCGAATGGCTGGCCGACCATGACGACCTGACAGGACTGTTGAATCGCCGCAAGTTTCTGGCGAACTTGCCGGAAAACGCCTCACAGCAGCCGCTGAGCCTGCTGCTGTGCGACCTGGATCACTTCAAGAGCATCAACGACCAGCAAGGTCACCAGGCGGGTGATCGAGCGCTCAAGCGTTTCGCCGAGACCGTTCGTAGACGACTGCCCGAGGGGGGACTCGCCGCCCGCTACGGGGGGAAGAGTTCGTCATCTACCTTCCTCAGGGCGACGCTGCGAAGGCCAGAGAGTGGGCCGAGTCGCTGCGTGAGGCGGTTCAGTCCAGCGGCATACAGCATGTCGATGGCCGCCCACTGACCGTCTGCATTGGCCTGATGACGCAGGCCCAAGGCCGCGTTGTGCCCAAGGATCTGTTGCATCAAGCGGACCTGGCACTCTATCGGGCCAAGCGAATGGGGCGCAACCGAGTGGAGGACGCCTCCGCCGCCCCCGAGGGAGCTGTCGAGAGCACAGACCTTCACGCTGAGCCCGGAGGCTGACGCCAGCTGCTGACGTACTTGAGTTGCCTGCCACCGGCCTCAGCTAGCGTCCTGCCCCTTGTGTGGTTCAGCCGCGGCGCGGCGCTCCACGAAAAATGCCTTCAACAGGCGAGAGGCGCGACTGGCCAGGACACCGCCTTGCACCTCCACCCGGTGAAAGTGCCAGGGCTGGGCCAACAGATTTGCCTTGGACTCAACCATTCCCGAGCGTGGCTCGCTGGCGCCATACACCAGGCGACGAATGCGCGCATGAATGACCGCGCCGCTGCACATCATGCAGGGTTCCAACGTGACGTACAGCGTGCACCCTTCCAGACGATAATTGGACAACGTGACGCCTGCGTCTCTCAGCGCCTGGACCTCGGCATGGGCGCTCGGATCATGACGGGAAACGGGGGAGTTGAATCCTCGGCCGACGATGTTTCCCTCGGCATCCACCACGATCGCCCCCACCGGCACTTCTCCCGCGCGCCCCGCCTGTTCGGCCAGCTCAAGCGCTCGGTGCATATAGAATTCATCACTGCGCAAGATGGGTCTCTCCCGTAAACTGGTCAACAAGCACATTACTGATTTCTGATCGCCGCGGCGAAGAACACCTTGTCGCAGCGGTCATCGACAGGCCGGTTCCAAGCCGGCTCATGGAGGATACGCGAATGTCCGACGCCTTGAAGGGCCTGGTTGACCTGCTGGGCCTGGAAATGCTGGAGGAGAACCTGTTCAGGGGCCGTAGCCAGGACCTGGGACTGCCTCAGCTGTTTGGTGGACAGGTGCTTGGGCAAGCCCTGTCCGCGGCCACTCAGACGGTCGATCCTGAGCGCCAAGTGCACTCGTTGCACGGTTACTTCCTGCGCCCGGGTGACGCTTCCATGCCGGTGGTCTACCAGGTCGACCGCGTGCGCGACGGCGGCAGCTTCACCACTCGTCGCATCACCGCTATTCAGAAAGGCCGCCCCATCTTCTTCTGCAGTGCGTCCTTCCACGGCCGTGAAGACGGCTTCAGCCATCAGGCCAGCATGCCCAGCCTCGATATCAGCGAGCCGGACGCCAGCGATGCGATACTGCGATTCCCCGGTCATCCCATCGAGTTTCGCCACGTCGAGGACAGCGCTGAGAAGGGGCAGCCTGCGCGCAAGCGACTGTGGTTCCGCCTGCGTGGCGAGCTTCCCGATGACGCCGCCCTGCACCGCTACCTGCTGGCGTACAGCTCGGACTTCAATCTGCTGACCACGTCGCTGGTTCCACACGGTATTCGCTTTGGCGATCCTTCACTGCAGATCGCCAGTCTCGATCACTCGCTCTGGTTCCATCAGGACGTCGTCGTCAACGACTGGCTATTGTACGACATGGACAGCCCTTGGGCAGGAGGGGCGCGAGGCCTCGCCCGCGGCAGCATCTACAACCGCAAGGGCGAGCTGGTGGCCTCCAGTGCCCAGGAGGGTCTGACACGGCTGCGCTAGGAGTCCTAGCGCCCACTCAGCACGAACAGCAAGGCGCTTGCTGTTCGTGCGAGCCAGCGGCGGCTGAGCATGTCGACGCCTGTACCCGGTCTCTCGCTGCGGGCTCAGCCGTCGGAAGGAACGTCCTTCTGGCCTGACCGCTGGTTCCTTGCGCGGATCTTGAGATTGAGCATCTCGACGGTGACCGAGAAGGCCATGGCGAAGTAAATGTAGCCTTTCGGAATATGGAAGCCGAGCCCCTCGGCCACCAACATGACGCCGATCAGAATGAGAAAGCTCAGTGCCAGCATCTTGATCGTCGGGTGACGATCAACAAATTCCCCTATCCCTTTGGCGGCCACCATCATCACACCCACGGCCGCCACTATCGCAATGACCATGACCGGAACATGGTCGACCATGCCCACTGCGGTGATGACGGAGTCCAGCGAAAACACTATGTCGATCACTGCAATCTGCGCCAGCACTGCCACCATGCTGGACGCCGCGGCCTTGGTCGCGGAAGTGTCGCCGGCACCTTCCACCGCCGCATGAATCTCGTGAGTGCTCTTTGCCAGCAGGAACAGCCCACCCAGCAACAGCACCAGATCACGCCCCGATATCTCCACGTCCAGTATCGTGAACAGGGGTGCCGTCAGGCTCATCACCCAAGCCAGCGATAGCAAAAGCGCAATGCGTGCCCCCATCGCCAGTCCCAGCCCCAGCATCCTGGCGCGCTGGCGCTGATGCTTCGGCAGGCGTCCCACCAGTATCGAAATGAAGATGATATTGTCGATGCCGAGCACGATTTCTAGCGCCGTCAACGTGCCCAGCGCAATCCATGCCTCGGGTGATGCCACCCAGTCGAACATGCCTTCCCTCCCGCCAGAACAGAGCCCAATGCGAAGGCAAGACGCCTTCCCGAGCACTATCAGCCACCTTCCGATTCAGCACAAGATGGTGAAGAAAAGAAGCCTAGGGAAGGAGAATGAGGGAACGAGGATGAGGGAATCAGAGCGAAGGAATGAGGGTGTGGGAGTGAGTGAAGAAAGATTGTGCGCGCTGGATCCTGGCCAACGAAGCCTCTCTAAAGACATCGCCACCTCGCCGGCACTGGCCGACGAGGGAGACCTACCGCTTGGATGCACGAGCGTGCCGCAACGGCACGCCAGGGCTTGGCCCCAACCTCAAAAGAGCATTACGTGAGGCGATCAAGGATGGTGCACGAGCACTCATGCTCGCCAACGTCGTCGATCAACACGCGATAGCGGGGTAAGGGATCCTGGTGGTCGTCCGGGCTAAGGCCTGATGTATCAATGATGTCTGCCGTATTGCCGGACACGAGCTGGTCATCTGCGACCATCACGAGCTCGCGACGGATCCGCAGGGTGTCGCCGATATGCATGATGCTTTCCTTTCGGTGGAGAGTGGGAGGAAGCTCCCTCGCCCACGGGATGCTCGGCACCGCCGTTCAAGGCAGTATCGAGCGCAGACCGGGTGATGCTGAGGGAATCCCTACGACAGCTCGTCCATCCTGCGCCCACGACTACCGCCCCGACATAACCTGGGTTAACGTAACCACAGGATTCATCTGCGTCACGATCACACCTCAAGGAGCCTTGCCGTGCCGTCCAAGGACAGCTGCATCGTCAGACACTTTCGTTATTACCGCAGCTTGAGCGAGCATGACCAGCAGTTGGTGGAAGCACTGGAAAAGTCCCCTCTGGACGTGACCGCAGGCTCGCAACTCTGGGAAGAGAGAGATCCTGCCAACGACTTCCTGACGCTGAGCGAAGGCTGGGCCTACTCCTATCGACAGCTGGAAGATGGATCGCGCCAGATTCTCGAGGTTTACCTTCCCGGGGACGTGATCGGGCTAAGGGAGTACGCCTTTCATCAGCGCCTGACCGGCGTACGCATGATCGAGGATGGAGTGGTTTGCCGCTTTCCCCATGATCGACTCGACGACATCTTTCGCCAGTCACCCAACCTGACCGCCATCCTGTTCGCCATGGCCAGCCGACAGCAGGTGCTGCTGACGGAACGCCTGGTCAACCTGTCGCGCCGCAGCGCTCGTCAGAAGCTCGCACACTTCATCATGGAAATGTATGAACGCCTGGCCAAGACCGCAGGACGACAACAGGACCATGCCCTGCGCCTGCCTCTGTCGCAGGAAATGCTGGCCGATGTGCTGGGCTTGAGTCCGGTACATGTCAGCCGCACCTTTACTGCACTGGACGAGGAAGGCCTTATCCATCGCAGCAGACATCGTCTGCTGCTGCCGGATCCGGCCGCCCTGGCTGACGCCGGACAGTTCGACAAGCGCTACCTGGCCGACAGCCTGTTCGCCGCGCATCGTTGACGCAGGTCGCTGACCGCGGTGGGGCCTGATCATCAGCGCCCCCTCGCTGCGGCTATCTTGTGCTGCCCTGCTTTCCCCTGCTTTCCCCTGTTTGCCCCTACCTGTCCGCCCACGCCTTCAGCTCGTCCTCGCCCGTTCCTGCCCATAGTTGACGCAGGTTGCATGCAATTTCGTTCCAAAGTCTAACTTCAGGCGCTGATGTTAGCCGCTACCCTTGTTATTGCATGCAATGTGAGAGAAGCGCCGTGACGTCTACCGACCACAGCACCGCCACGCCCGGCCCCACGGCCACCGCCCAGGTCCATGAGGCCATCAAGCAGCGAATTCTCGACGGGACCTATCGTCCCCTCCAGTTCGTTCGTGAGGCGGCGGTAGCCAGAGAGCTGGCGGTCAGTCGCACTCCAGTCAGAGAGGCGCTGCGCGAACTGGTGTCTGAAGGCTGGCTCGAGGCGATTCCCCATCAGGGCGCCAGGGTCAGCGAATGGACCGCAGACGATGCCCGGGAGGTCTTCGAGCTGCGCCTGGTCCTGGAGCCCATGGCCGTCGGCCTGGCGGCCAGGCGCATGGATCCCGCGACCATGACCCAACTGAAGGACCTGGCAACTCGCATGGAAGCGCTGACACAGGGACCACTCGGCGGCGCGGAGCACAGTGAGCTTGCCTCGCTCAATCACTGCTTTCATCGGCTGTTGATTCAGGCCAGCGGCAATCAGCGACTGGCCCAGATGCTCGAGAGTGTCGTGCGAACCTCGATCATCCGCCGCAACTTCGCGAGCTACGACCGCGAGGCCCTGCATCGCAGCATGCAGCATCACCGGGAAATGCTGACCGCCATCGCGGCAGACAATGCCGCTTGGGCCGAGAACGTGATGCGAGCCCACCTGCTCGCCGCCCGCGAATTGCATACCACTATCGTCACGTCGCCTGACACGGCCAGGTAACGCGCCCCATTGAACCTCTACCTACGGACTCCGCCATGAAAGACCTCATCGCCAACCTGCCTCTCGATGACCTGAAGGTGCTGGAACTAGGACAGTTGATTGCCGGCCCGACCTGCGGCCAGATCCTGGCCGACTTCGGCGCCCAGGTGGTCAAGATCGAGCCACCGGGCAAGGGTGACGCCATGCGCCAATGGGGCCAGACCGACGCCAACGGCGAGCCGCTGTGGTGGAACGTGATCGCGCGCAACAAGCAGTCGCTCACGCTGGACCTGCGCAAGCCCGAAGGTCAGGCCCTGCTCAAGCGCCTGGCGGCAGAGGCCGACGTGCTGATCGAGAACTTCCGTCCAGGCACCATGGAGCGCTGGGGGCTCGACTACAACAGCCTGTCTGCGGATAACCCTGGGTTGATCATGGTGCGGGTCACCGGCTTCGGCCAGGATGGCCCCTATGCCTCACGGGCAGGGTTTGCCGCTGTCTGCGAGGCCATGGGCGGCCTGCGTTACATCAGCGGTTATCCCGATCGTCCGCCGGTCCGGGTAGGTATCTCGCTGGGGGACACCCTGGCCGGCGTCCAAGGCGCCATGGGCGCGCTGCTCGCCCTTCACCAGCGCGAGCGCAGCGGGCAGGGCCAGGTGGTGGACAGCGCCATCTTCGAAGCGGTGATGGCGATGATGGAAAGCCTGATACCCGATTACGCCAGGGCCGGTAAGATTCGCGAACGCGCCGGCAGCTTCCTGCCCAAGATTGCGCCGTCCAACGCCTACCCCGCCAGGGATGGACGTGACGTCATCATCGGCGCCAATCAGGACACCGTCTTCCGCAGGCTGTGCCAGGCCATGGGCCAGCCAGGACTGGCAGACCACCCCGACTACGTCGACCATCGTGCCAGAGGCGACAACCAGCAGGCCATCGATGCGCTGATCGCCGGTTGGACGTCCCGCCACGATGCCCAGCACATCGTCGACCTGCTGGCCGAGGCAGGTGTGCCCGCCGGTCTCGTGTATACCGCCAAGGACATGCTGGAGGACGAGCACATCCGTGAGCGCGGCTCCATCGTCGACGTGCCTGACCGCAACGGCCAACCGCTGCCCATGCAGAATGTCTTTCCTCGTCTGTCGGCGACTCCTGGCCAGGTCCGCCATGTTGGTCCCGCCCTGGGCGAGCACACCGACACCATACTGGAAGACTGGCTGTCGATGGCGTCAGGCGATATCGACCAGCTGCGTAGAGACGGGGTCATCTGAGGGAGCGCTGACGTCATCAGCCGAGCGGCGCAGGCATTTATGCCGTGTTTCCCTAAGCCGCTGCTGCTCGTCAGTGCCGGCAACAGGCTACAACAACAACGAGGCCTCTGAATGGAACCCATCATCGTGCTGGCGCTGCTGATTGCGCTGATTGCCTTTGGCATCCCGATCTTTCTTTCACTCGGGCTTGCTGGCCTCGCGGGCCTCTATATGGCCCGCGGCTCCATGGCGTTCTTCTTCGCCCCTTCATCACTGTTTGGTCAGCTCAATGCGTTCGAGCTGATTGCCTTGCCCCTGTTCATCCTCATGGGCAACCTGCTGGGGGCAACGCCGGTAGGCAGCCATCTGTTCCGCGCGGCCCTGGCGTGGCTGCATTGGCTCAGGGGCAGCCTGGCCATTTCATCAGTGGGCGCTTCTGCGGTCTTCGGTGCCGTGTCGGGAGTCAGTCTGGCGGGGGTGGCAGCGGTCGGCTCCATCGCCGTGCCCCAGATGCTCGAACGTGGCTACAGCCGTTCGTTAGCGGCTGGAGCGGTCGTCAGCGCTGGCGCCCTGGCCATGCTGATTCCACCGAGCGTTCCCTTCATCATCTATGGCGCCGTGGCCAGCGTGTCGGTCGCCGACCTGTTCATTGGCGGCATCGTGCCAGGCGTCGTACTGGCGCTGGCCCTGTCACTCTTCATCTTTGTGCGGGTAAGCCTCAGGCCTGCAGAGGCGCCCGCCGTCGAGCAGCGTTTCAGCTGGCGAGAACGCTGGTACAGTCTCGCCCATATCTGGCATGCCGCATTACTTGTGCTGGTCGTGCTGGGGTCGATCTACTCGGGATTGGCCACCCCCAGCGAAGCCGCGGGGATTGGTGCCTTTGGGGCCCTACTCATCGCTGCGCTGGTGTTCCGCTGCCTGTCCTGGGCCTCCTTCGCCAGGATTCTCGCCAGTACGGCACGCATCAGCGGCGCCATTCTGCTGATTATCGGCTGCGCCAAGATCTTCGGCGACTATCTCAACATGGTCCGCGTGCCACAGCTTTTGACCGAGTCACTGACGGTGTCTGGTCTGCCTGACTGGGCGATCATGCTGGCCATCATGCTGCTGCTGATCCTGCTCGGCATGATTGTCGATGCGGTGTCCCTGATCGTGGTGACCACCCCTGTGCTGCTGCCGCTGATTCAGGCCATGGGCTATGACCCGCTGTGGTTCGGCATCGTCATGGTGCTGAACCTGGAGATCGCGGTCATCACACCGCCGGTGGGCCTTAATCTTTACGCGCTCAGAGGCGTCTGCCCCGAGCTATCCGTCGAGGAAATCATCAAGAGTGCGCTGCCCTTTGTCGCGGTGCAGTTCATCGTGCTGATGCTGTTCGTCATGTTTCCCAGCATCAGCCTATGGCTACCCGGCCTGATGCACTGACCAGACAAGCCTCAAACAACACTTCTGCCCAAGAGCCAAGCAACCGCTGAAGCAACGACAACGACAATGATAAGAGGACACGTTCCCATGACACTGACTCGCCGCCAACTGCTGAAGACCACCGCACTCGCCGGAGCCGGTACCGCACTGCTGGGGCCCCAGGCGCTCATGACACGGCGCGCCCAGGCCGCCACGACCTTCACCGGCGTCACCTATCTGCCACCGTCCTACAAGGCCTTGACCTACGGGTCGGCAGGATTCGTTGACTACCTGAGCAACAACGGGGGCGACGTCCTGGAGGTGGACTTCTATGATTCGGGCCAGCTGCTCAAGGCCGACGAGCAGCTTCCGGCGCTGCGCTCGCGCACGATCGATTTCATGTTTCATACCACCTCCTACATCACCCGCTCTCTCCCCATTCTTGGCATCACTGGCTTGCCCGGCGTCGTCGGGGAGCTGTACCGACACCCGGAGCGCCTTCGCCTTGGCAGCCCACTGTTCGAGCTGATCAACGAACAGCTGGCCAAGGAGAACCTCTACATGCTGTCCTCGGGCGGCGGGATTCTCGAGCCGGAATACATCTGGAGCACCCAGCAGCACGCAGTGCGTCAGCTAGACGATATTCGTGGCAAGAAGGTGCGCGTCGTCAGTTTCGAGGCCACCTCAGCGCTGGAGGCCTACGATATCGGCGCCGTGCGAATTCCCTCTTCAGAGACGTATATGGCCTTGCAGCGCGGCACCGTGGATGCGGGGGTCTTCAACATTTCGACCATCATCGGGCGCAGCCTTCAGGAGCAGGTCGACGTGTGCTACCAGCTGCCCATCACCGGCTTTTCGGTCGCCCCTTTCATGCTGCGAGATCGCTGGGACGCGCTGGATAACGACAGCCGGAACCTGCTGACTGACGCCGCACGCTGGTACGACGACAACTTCATCCACCACTGCAATGACGACATTTACCCCAATGACTACTGGCCCCAGGTGCGCGCCGAGAACGTCGAGGTCATCGCGCCCACCGAGGAGGACCTGGCGGCCTTCAACGAAACCACCCACAAGGTCTGGGATCACTGGAAAGGCGAGGTGGGTGAAGACATCGGAGAACGCGCCATTCAGCTGGCGCTGGGACAGTCGTGAGCGCCTGGGGTCATCGGAAGGAGAACGACAACACATGAACACACTTGCTCTGACATTGGTTCGTCTGGGCTGGGACAGGGTACTCACCTTGCTGCGGGCGGCATCCATGCTGGTGCTGGTCTTCATGATGGTGTCCATCTGCTACGACACCCTGATGCGCTACGCCTTCGCCGCCCCCACTCACTGGAGCCTGGAGATCAACTCCTTCCTGCTGGTCTATCTGGCCGTCATGGGCGCCGCCGAGGCCCAGCGCTTCGATGCCCATATACGCATCACCTTCTTCAAGGACAAGCTGCCCCAAGCGGTTCGCCGCTGGCTGGAGGTCCTTACGGGTCTTGCGGGCGTCATCTTCTGCGCCATTCTTGCCTGGCGTGGGGGGCTGATGGCGTATCAAGCCTTCGAATACGGCGAGCGGGTCTCAAGCTCTCTCGGCACGCCCATGGTGCTGCCCTACGCCTTGCTCCCCATCGGCTTCACCGCGCTGGGGCTGCAGTTTCTGATCGACACGCTAGCCAGCATGGGTCGCGGCGGACCGCTGCCGCCTCCCGATCAGCCGATCGCTGACCAGCCATCCCCTTCTGCCCTTGAACACTCTGGAGAATCGTCATGACTGCTACACCCGCCGCTGTCGAACTGGTCGAAGTCGCGCCCCGCGATGGCTTCCAATCGATTGCCGAACCCTTGCCCACCGAGCGCAAGATTCAGGTGATCCAGGCGCTGCTCGATGCCGGCATCACGCGCATGGAAATCGGCTCCTTCGTGAGTCCTCGCGCCATTCCTCAGATGGCAGATACCAGCGAATTGATTCACGCCTTCGCACATCGCAAGGACGTGCGCTTCTCCGCCCTGGTGCCCAACCTCAAGGGCGCGGAACTGGCCCTGGCCCATGACCTGGATGAACTGGTCTACGTGGTGTCGGTGTCAGAGGCGCACAACCTCAACAACGTGCGCCAAACGGTGGAGCAATCCCTTGAAGGGCTTTCCCGGGTGGTCGAGGCGCTGCGGGCCAAGGGCAATACCACGCTGCGCCTGGGTCTGGGCACCTGCTTCGACTGCCCCTTCGACGGCACGATCCGCTGGCAACAGGTGGATGACGTGCTGGAGCGGGCGCTAGCGATCATTGGCGATGTGCCGCTGGAGGTCGCGCTGTGTGACACCACTGGGCGGGCATCGCCCTACCAGGTAGCGGACCACTTCACCCAGCTGACGGAACGTCACCGCTCCTCGACGCTGGCCTGGGCCTTCCATGGCCACGATACCTTTGGCATGGGCGTTGCCAACGCGCTGGCCGCGGTGGCTCAGGGCGCCACCGCACTGGACGCGGCCAGCGGTGGGCTGGGTGGCTGTCCTTTCGCCCCTGGAGCCACCGGCAACACCGCCAGCGAGGATCTGGTCTATGCCCTGCAGGGCGGTGGTCTGGTCAGCGACATTGATCTGCCGCGCCTGCTGCACGCCGCCGACTTGATCGCCGCCCTGCCAGGGGGCAAGACAGAAAGCCACCTGCGGCGTGTCCCGCGGGATACCCTGAACAGGCCAGCCTCAGCCCCGGCTAGCCCATCGACTAGATAAAGCGCCAGCGCTTGAGCACGACCATCTCGACCGCGACAAGCACGACCATGAAGATGCAGAACAGCGCGAAGGCCAGCGGGCTATCGACACCGGGCATGCCGCCAATATTGACCCCAAGCAGCCCGGTGAGAAAGCTGATGGGCAGGAACACGCCGGAGATGATCGAGAGCAGGTAGGTGTTGCGATTGACCTTCTCCGTGTGCTGGTGAGCCTGGTACTGCTGCACCATCCCCACATGCTCGAGATAGAAATCCACCGACTCGTTGATGCGTTGAATGGTGTCTCGTCCATTGGCCAGGTCAAAGCGATCGTCGCCCAGCAATGGCGGCAAGTTGTCGATCATGGCCTCCAGGGCATAACGCTGGGGCTTGAGGAAGCGTCTCAGCTTGATCAGGCGCTTGTTGAGCGCCATCAGCACACTATTGTCGGTCTCGCGTGCTTCTTCCTGTGACGCGATAATGGCATCGAAGGGTTCGACAAAATCTTCGATCCGCTGGTGCAGCTTCTCGATGATCTCCACCACCACCGCTCCTAGATCATCCGGGCCGGTGTCCTGTTCCAGGTCATGGCGAATGTCGGCGATGGCACGGGAGGGCAATTTGCGGGTCGAGATCAGCACCCCGTTGTAGTGCAGGATGCGAATACTGAGCATGTCATCCGGCTGCTCGCCTGCGTTGAGGTTGACGCCCCGCAAGATCAACAGAAAGTTGCCATCGCCCAGTGACTCAAAGCGTGGTCGTGTGTCCTCGGCCAGAACACCGTCAATTGCGGACTCCGGGATACCGGCCTGTTCCAGCCGGTGATACGTCTCCTCGACATCCCGCTGAAAGTGGTACCAGGCGCCCACTTCGAGGGGGCCTGGTGCGGGCTCAGGCAGCTGGCGCCGCCCATGGGTGAACGACCAGGCATCGATAAAGAATGGCGCTGTCATCATGGCTCCATCATGGTTCAACACAACACCGGCGATAGGGCTGGCGATAGGGTTTGCGATAGTACCGGCGATAGAACGGCTACAACACGGTAAGGCTCAGCTCCGATATGCGCGCTGGCTGGCCGTAGAGGTAGCCCTGGAAACGATGGCAGCCATGCTGAATCAACCAGTCACGTTGCTCAAGGGTTTCCACCCCCTCGGCGATCACATCGAGCCCGAGACTGCGCGCCAGGGCAATGGTACTGGCCACGATGGCCGAGCTGGTGGCATTGTCGAGGACATCGCGAACGAACGACTGATCTACCTTCAGTTCGTCCAAGGGCAGGCGTTTCAGGTAGGCCAGCGATGAGTAACCGGTGCCAAAGTCATCCAGCGCAAAGGTCACCCCCAGTGCCTTGAGCTGTCTCATGGTGCGCTCGACGCCGTCACGGTCCCCGACAAACAGTGTCTCGGTCACTTCGAACTTGAGTCGCTCGGCAGGCGCCTTGGTACGGGCCAGGATGTCGCTGACCCTGGCCACAAAGCCCGGATCCTGAAACTGCCTGGGGCTGACATTGACCGACACGCTGGGACACGGCGTCTTCTTTGCTGCATCTGAGCCCGTTGTTCTCGCACCTTGCGTGACTGCCGCGCTCGTTGTCTCCCCTGGCTCTGTTCCCGCTGGCTGCGCCGCGATATCGCCCTGTGCCTGTTGCCAGGACACCAGAGTCAAGCAGGCCTGTTCGATCACCCAGAGTCCGAGCTCCTGAATCAGTGGGCGTTCCTCGGCCAGGGGAATGAACTCGGCAGGGGGCACCATCCCGCGCTGAGGATGCTGCCACCTCAACAGCGCTTCGACTCCAGTCAAGCGGTCGTATTCGTCGACTTGCTTTTGATAGGCCAGATAGAGCTCTCCACGATCGATCGCTCCGACCAGATCTTCGTAGAGCTGGGCGCGTTGCTGCATTCGCTGCTGCATGCCCGGGTCGAAGAAGCACACTGGCGTCACGGCGCGCGACTTGGCGTGGAAAAGTGCCATATCTGCCTGCTGCATCTGACGCTCTTTGGACACCTCATCACGGAACGGACTGATGCCAACACGGGCGGTGAGGGTCATGGGTCGCCCCTCGATCCACATCGGCGTTTCCAGCGTCGATAGCAGCTTGCTGGCGATGACCTCAGACAGGCGGGTAGCGGTTTCCAGCTCGGCCCCCAGGTGGCTCGCCACCACGATAAACTCATCCGCGCTGAAACGAGCCAGCGTATCGCTTTCCCGCAGTACCGCCTTGAAGCGCTTGGCGGCCTCGCGTAGCAGTGCATCACCACCACGATGCCCGAGGATATCGTTGACCTGCTTGAAGTTATCAAGATCGACAATCAGCAGAGCACCGTAGTGATTTTCGCGACGACTTAACGCCAATGCCTCTTCCAGGCGATCGAGCAGCAAGCGTCGATTCGCAAGGCCAGTAAGAGGGTCAAAAAAGGCCAGCTTGTGAATCTCCTCTTCGGCGGCCTTGTGTTCGGTGATGTCGCTAAGGGTCGCCACGTAGTTGCGCACACACCCCTGCTCGTCATGCACACTACTGATGGTCAGCCATTGCGGGTAGATCTCACCGCTCTTGCGGCGATTCCATATCTCCCCCTGCCACACCCCGTACTCTCTTATCTGGCACCACATCTCACGATAAAAATGCTCATCGTGTCGTCCTGAACGCAGAATGCCGGGACGCTGACCTCTCATTTCGCTCTCGGTGTATCCGGTGATCTCGGTGAACGTCTGATTGACGTTGAGAATCACGCCAGCTGCATCCGTGATCATCATTCCCAGGTGGGTCTCGAAGGCCACCGCGGCAATGCTCATGCGTGCTTGCAACATGCGATCCTGAGTGACATCACGCACCACCATCAAGGTCCCATCATGGACCCCAGTGTCACTGAACAGCGGACTGATCAACGCGCTGAACTCATGGCGCTCGCCATTAAGGCTCAAGCTATAATCAAGCCGATGGGCCTCGCCGCTGTCGATCTTCGATGCAAGAGTACTCCGCAGTCGTGCCGCAATGTCCTCAGGTAGAACGTCCGTGTAATGGCGTCCGATCAGCTGCTCGACAGGAGCCATCAACAGCCCTTCATCACCGGCATGGACGAAGGTGAAGACCCCTCTTCCATCCAACACCATCACCACATCCTGCATGGACTTGATCAACGCCTGTAGGCGATTTTCTCGCCGATGTGACGCCTGCTCTGCCCGCTGACGCTCGACCACCTCCCCGCGCAGCTCGGCCTGGACACGCCACTGTGCCAACATATGGCGCAACAGCCATCCACCGCTCAGAGCCAAGAGAGCGGCCAACGCCAGCAGCGACCACAGCCGCTGATACCAACCTGCCAACACCTCATCGGTCGTTTGCCCCACCACCAGCCATAGCGGCATCCCGTTGACCCGGCGAGCCAAAAAGAAGCGTGCCTGGCCATCCAGATGAGAGACTTCACGGAAGCGCAGTGTGTCAGGGGTGTTCGCCGTCAACAGCGGTGCTTCCACCCGGGGAACCACCTCACCTGTCGCCAGCGCCACATGGGGTACGCGAACCAGCAGACGCGAGGCGCTATCCACCAGTGCAATGCTTTCACCATCCACCAGCCCCAGGCCTGCGATCAGTTCGGCCAACGGCTGCGGATCCACCAGCGCCAGGGCCACGTGCTGCGATGAGGTCGGTGAGACACCGCGCTGCGCTACGGTCACCCGGAAACCATCGGCACGCGCTGTCCGGTGCAAGGGGGAGATCAAGGTGTCTCCAGGGGCCAGCGCTGCCAGGTGTTGATGAAAGCTATCGAGGGGAAGCCACCCATTGGCCAGCGCCGACTCTTGAGGTAAGGACAGCGGAGCCATCATCAGGCTATCGACCAAGGATAATTGCGCAGCCCGCTCGGTCAGCAAGGCATCTCGAGAGTAGCCTGCATCCACACCGTCGAGGGCATCGTCGAGGGTGAGAATTCCAGATAGCGTGCTGGACACCGTGTCGAAGGCGCCACTGACAAGGGCTTCTACTACACTCACGCGCGCCAGCAGACGCTGGTCGGTCCGTTCGAGCTCGCTTAGGTATTGCGCTCGCAAGGAACCGGCCAGCGTCACCACCAACACCATCAGAGCAACGACATAAATCGCGACGGCAAGACGCCGCCGCTGCCCTTGGGGCGACATTGGTCGGGACTCAGGCTCAGCGTGGCCTTCTGCTGTAGCGCGCCTGCCTGTCACCGACGCCACCAGCGGGCTTCACCCCGTCCGCCAGAGCGCTCATGACGTTGTCGGTGCAGGCCATGAGCACTCTCAGAAGCCTTCATGGGATAGGTCATCTCCGCTGGCGGTTGAAATAGCTGTCCAGTATCACACGAATGGTAGCCAAGACGTTGACTTGGCGCACATATAGCGAAGTTATCAGCTAAGAAAATGCAGGAAAACCGCCAAAGCACAACGAGGATTACTCCCCCAGAAACCCTCCGACCTGGCGTTGCCACAGCGAGGCGTATAGCCCGTCCTGGGCCAGCAAGCTGTGATGATCTCCCATCTCGACAATGCGTCCCCTGTCGATCACCACGAGTCGATCCAGCATCGCGATGGTGGACAGGCGATGCGCAATCGCGATGACCGTCTTGCCCTCCATCAACGTATAGAGCTGTTCCTGAATCGCCGACTCCACCTCTGAATCCAACGCGGATGTGGCCTCGTCCAGCACCAGGATGGGAGCATCCTTCAACAGCACCCGGGCGATCGCAATCCGCTGGCGCTGGCCGCCAGACAGCGTCACACCACGCTCTCCCACTTGCGCATCGAGCCCGCGCCGTCCCTGCGGATCGACCAGTTCATTAAGGAACTCATGCACATGCGCCTGACGCAATGCCTGCCACAGGCGTTCCTCGCTACATGGCTGGCTGCCATACAGCACGTTTTCGCGCAACGACCGATGCAGTAACGAGGTGTCCTGGGTCACCATGCCAATCTGCTGACGCAGTGACGACTGACTGACGCCGGCAATGTCCTGATCGTCCACCAGGATTCGTCCATCCTGGACATCGTGAAATCGCAACAGCAGCGATGCCAGCGTCGACTTGCCCGCACCCGAACGACCGATGATGCCGACTCTCTCACCCGGAGCGATCTGCAGCTCGAAGCCATCGAATACCTTGCGTCCAGGCAGCTGTCCCCGCGCATAGCCAAAGGTGATGTGGTCGAACACAATCTTGCCTCGAGACACCACAAGCCGGGGAGCGCCAGGCCGGTCTTGCACCTCAGGGACCTTCGACAGGGTGTTGATGCCGTCCTGCACGGTACCGATGTTCTCGAATAGACCTGCCACCTCCCACAGAATCCAATCCGACATGGAGCGCACTCGCATGACCAGGCCAATGGCGACGGCGGTCACTCCGAGTGATACCCATTCGTGGTACCAGGCCAGCACCACCAGCGCGGCCATGGCCACCAGCAGCATGGTGTTAAGCACCGTCAGCGCTACCGACAGTCCCGTCGCCAACCGCATCTGCCGATGCACGGTGTCCATGAAGCCATCCATCGCCTCCCGGGCGTAGGCCTGCTCGGCGCCGTCATCGGCAAACAGCTTGATGGTCTGGATGTTGCTGTAGCTGTCCACGACCCGTCCCGTCATCACCGCCCGGGCGTCGGCCTGGGCCATCGACACCCGACGCAACCGCGGAATGAACCAGCGCATCAACCCCAGGTAGCCTCCCAACCACACCAGCAGCGGCACCATCAGCCAGGGCTCTGCGCTGCCCAGCACCACCAATGCGCCGGTAAAATAGACCAGCACATACACCAGCATATCGAGCAGCTTGGTCACCGTCTCACGCATGGCCAGGGCGGTCTGCATGACCTTCTGGGACACCCGTCCCGCGAACTCGTCATGAAAGAACGATAGGCTCTGGTTCAACATCAAGCGGTGAGATAGCCAGCGCCCCAGCATTGGATAGTTGCCGAAAATGCCTTGATGGGTGATCAGAGACAGCACCAGTACCAGCAGCGGCAACCCCACCAACACCGCCACCCCCAACCCCACCAGCGGCATCAGGTGAGTATCGACAAAGCCGGTTCGATCCGCCTCGGCCAGCCAGTCCACCAGCTCGCCCATGGCGGTAAAGAACACCACCTCGGCGGCGGATACGAGGGCGGTGACCAGCGCCATGGACAGCAGCAGCCCGGCGAAGGGACGCGAGTAGTGCAGGATAAAGGGCCAAAGCTGGGGCGTCGGCACCGATTCGGGCTGATCCGGGTAGGGATCGACCAGCCGTTCAAAGAAACTCAGCATGTCGTGCTCTCAAGCGCATTGGCGCGCCAGTCTAGCGCTGAATGTGGTGCATCGGCACCCATGTCCCCAGCAGCAGACCTGGCCTACCGCTGGACCAATGCCATGTCGTGATTCGTCAGGCGCACCGCCCCTCGCTCGGTAACACGCACGGTGTTGCTCAAACCGATACCGAACTGCCCGGGAACACGCAGGCACAGGGGCAAGTGAAAGACCATGTTGCGCTCGAATCGAGTCGTCTGGCCCGGGGCGAGGTAACCGGTTCCCTCCACCCAACTAGGCGGAAACTGTGCCCCGACCGAGTATCCGTAGACCCCGGAATGAAAGAAGCTGTCGCGCTGCGGCGCCAGCAGCTGATCGGCCACGTTGGCGGCTTCCTCGAACCGGCGTCCTGGCACCATGGCCTTGCACAGCTCGGACTCCATGACGGCACAGAGCTCGGCTGCGCGCTGCATCTCGTCGGTGACGCTACCGATCACCACGGTGCGCATAACAGGGGCGGTATAGCGGCGCCAGACCGCGCCAAACTCCAGAAAGACCACATCCCCCTGGTGAACGGGGTGACGCTGATGGTTGACATGAATCGTGCCACTGCGCGGGCCGGTGGTCACGATAGGCGCCAGGCTGAAAAACTCGCTGCCAGCCTCCAGCATGGCCTGGGCGCCAGCGGCGGCGATGTGATTGTCGCTGACGCCCGGCTCGACCGCCTCAATGGCTCGTTCCAGTCCCTCAGCCGTCATCGCGGCGCTGCGCGCGAGACAATCGATCTCGGCGTCGCTCTTGACCAATCTCAGTGCGGCCATCAAGGGTCCTGCTGCGTGCTGGAAACGATCACCTCCCAAGCGTCCCTGAAGGTGCTGCATCACGCTGTGTCGAAGACCAGGGCTGTTGCCATCCACCCCGATGGCGCGACACTCTGACAGCACCTGCGCCAGCGGGTCGATGATCTCCTCGGGCGCCTCCCAGCGATAGCCGACAATCTCGTCGACCCGCGCGGTCACCACGGCGGGCCCGGTTTCGATCGAGGCCACCTGCAACAAGGTGCGCCGAGTCGTGACCACCAGCGCGGCATGTACCGACACTTCAAAGGTGTGGTACCCGCACAGATAGAAGATATCCGATGGCTGACACAGCAGCAGCGCATCCAGCCCCTGACGCTGCATCGCATCGCGGGTCCGGGCCAGCCGTCGATCAAACTCTTCAGCGGCAAAGGGAAGCTCGGCACCGGCCAGGCGTTCCGTCAACGCATGGCGATAGGCAAGATGATCCATAAGCGCTCTCCTTGGTCAGTATCCCCAGTGTAGACAGCTCATGCCCTATGCTTGGGCGACCCGGGCCGGTCACCCACCAGGGCAATCAGCCCTCTCGGCGGGAAATAAGGCTTCTCGCCAGGGGGCAGACTCTCGTAGAATTCTGTGTTCGTGTTGTCACGTCACAGGAATACGCAATGGGTAGGGCCTTTCAGAACCGCAAGGAATCCATGGCCAAGACGGCCGCCGCCAAGACCAAGGTCTACAGCAAGTATGGGCGCGAGATTTACGTCTGCGCCAAGGCCGGGGGGCCTGACCCCACCGCCAACTTGTCGCTGCGCAGTCTGCTGGACCGCGCCAAGAAAGATCAGGTACCCGGCCACGTCATCGAGCGCGCCCTCGAGAAGGCCTCCGGAGTGGGTGGTGAGGACTACTCCAGTGCGCGCTACGAAGGCTTCGGCCCCGGCAATGCCATGGTCATTGTCGAGTGCCTGACCGATAACCCCAACCGCACCTTCGGCGACGTGCGCGCCTGCTTTACCAAGACCAAAAGCAAGATCGGCACTCCCGGCAGCGTCAGCCACATGTTTGACCATCTGGCGATCCTGTCCTACGCCGGCGAAGACGAAGAAGCGGCGCTGGAAGCCCTGATGGAAGCTGACGTGGACGTCACTGACATCGAGAACGAAAACGGCGTGATCACCGTCTTCGCTCCGCCGACCGAATACGCCAAGGCTCGCCAGGCACTGCGCGATACCGTGGGCGCGGCAGAATTTGAGGTGGACGAGATCCAGTTCCTGCCTCAGGCGACGACCCCGCTGGAAGGGGACGACGTGGCCCTGTTCGAGAAGCTTCTCGACATGCTCAACGATCTCGACGACGTACAGAACGTGTATCACAGCGCTGAATTGGCGTGAGTGCGTAGCACTATTCATCTACCGGAACTGCTACATTGGATGTAGCAACCTGTAGCCGGGTGTCCGGCGGGAGCCTGCTTTCAGGCACGCTCTTCGCCCCACCCTGATGGTCAAGCACGTCGTCTGACGAGACGTCGAGACTCCCCTTACCGAATGCGAGGCTCCCGTGCATGGACCGACACTCGATTCTCGCCCAGACGGCACTCCAGCGCCCGGCCTCCATCCGCCATCGACGCCTGCGCAAACACCTGCTGACGCGCTGGGCCAGCCTGATGGGGGCTGGCGTTCACTTCCTGTTTATTCCGCTGTTCTGGTGGCTGGGCTATCCCGCGCTGGCACTGACCAACATCGTCAGCGTCGGCATGTGGCTGGGCGCCTATCTGGCCAACGAGCGGGGCGAACAGGATCGCGCTGTCTATCTGATCATCGCGGAGGCCTATTGCCACGCTATCATCGCCACGCTTGTGCTCGGCACCACAGCGGGCTTCCACTTCTACCTGCTGACCCTGGCCTGCTGGGCCGCGGTCACCCACTCGGTGAGGTGGGTATCGCTGCTGCTGGGGCTGATGGGGATGGTCATCTTCCTCTTCCTCGAATTTCCGATCGCCCAGCTGTTTCCCGTCGAGCAGGCAGCGCCCTTCCCGCTGATTCTGGCGACGCTGAATCTGGCGATCGCGCTGTTCACCATGATCGGCTTTGCCATGCTGGCAAGACACGTCTACGAAACGCAGGAAGAAAGCCTGACCAGCATGGCCACCCGAGACGCGCTGACCGGTCTTCACAACCGCCGCTACGCGGGGGAATACCTGCGTCAGCTGGCCAGTGACCGCAGGGAAGGCAAGGGCATCCCTTACAGTCTTGCCTTGATCGACATCGACCACTTCAAACTGATCAATGACAAGCATGGTCATCGCGTGGGCGACCAGTGCCTGATCCAGCTGTCGGACCTGCTGTTGCGTCATTTTCGACGCTCCGACGTACTATGCCGCTGGGGAGGCGAAGAGTTTCTGCTGATCTTCCCCGGCGCCGACCTTGGCGAAATACTGCCGGTACTGGAGAGCTTCAGAAAGCGACTGCACAGCTTGCCGATCATGCACAATGGCGATGTGATCTCGCTCACGGTCAGCGCTGGGGTGACCAGCCATTCTCCCGGCGTCAGCTACGATGCGCTGATCAACCATGCGGACAGACTGCTGTACCGTGCCAAGGCCGAAGGCCGAGATTGCATCGTCAGCGACCGTGCAGACGTCAGCACGACGACCGCCTGATAGCGCCTTGAAGGGACTGAGCTAAGCCGGGCCAGCCTAAGTCAAGCTAGCCCAGCCCAATTCACATCAGCCCAGCCCAGTTCACACCAGCCCAGCCCAGTTCACATCCGTTCAGGCCAGGTCAGGTCAGATGCACGACCTCGAAGCGCGCCAGGGTCGCGCCCTGGTCTCCCAGCAGGAACAGCTCGTCACCCAGTATTCGATAGCGGCGAGTCGCTTGAAGCGCTTCCAGCAACTCCTGTTCCTGGATCATCGTCTCTTGAGCGCAGGCCATTTTCGTCGTACCGAGCGGCGATAGCGCCAACGCGTCCGCTTCTACCTGGTAGTGGCCCATCAAGCGGTTGCAGCCGGTAAAGCCGGCGACGCGCCCCTCCTTTTCATGCAATACGAGATGCGCTTCACCGGTCAGCGGCGACTTGCCCGACAGTTCGACCAGCTTCCAATAGCGCCCTTCCAGCGGCTCTGACAGCACGGTCTCCAGTCGCTCCAGGCGGGCCCCTTGTTCACCCGCTTGATCCCCCTGGCCAAGCCAGCCACCATTGGCGCCCATTCGCCACTCATCAAACGGCTGAGGGACTGCCCCCATCAGTGCCAGACGACTCGCCTGGAGCTCATAGTCGCCGCGGTAGCGCCGGTCAGGCTGTTCCCCCGGCCCCAGGTGACGCTCCTTGAGCAGGAAGCGGCCAGCACCATCCAGGGACAGCTCGAGTCGTAT
Source organism: Halomonas sp. DP5Y7-2 (assembly GCF_019802025.1). Classification (NCBI taxonomy): domain Bacteria; kingdom Pseudomonadati; phylum Pseudomonadota; class Gammaproteobacteria; order Oceanospirillales; family Halomonadaceae; genus Halomonas; species Halomonas sp. DP5Y7-2. The sequence goes on from NZ_JAHVHY010000002.1 coordinate 60,469, forward strand.
GCCACGACAGTCATCGCAGGGTAGCTCTCCCAGGTAGGTGGCCGGCAGCGCCAGTGGCGCCTGTCCCTCTGACGGCTCTGCCGTATCGTCGTCTCGCTTGTCCATCGCGGCACTCGCTCCACCCGATACCAGCAGCGCCATCGACAGGACCGCCGCTACCACCAGCAGAAACACAGCGCCGGCCGCTGTTGGCCGAGGTAACACAGAGACATCTTTCATGCCGGTTCCTTGGATTATTGAACAACGTGACACCCGCTAGCTTCGACCCGCACCACCACCAGGGTTCCCTGAAAAGAATGGCCTGGTGCGGCAGGTCATGGGGAAGGCGGTATGTTCAGGGCGTGTCGCCGGCACTGACAGCAGACGCATTGAGTACCACGCGGTCGCGCCCGGCGTACTTGCCACGGTACAGCGCCTGATCGGCACGTCGCAGCAGGTCACTGGCCGACTCTCCCCGCTGGCGTCGCGCTACTCCCAGGGTGCAGGTCAACAGCACCGACTCGCCGCTATGCAGCAGCAGCGGTGTCGAGGCCAACCCATGGCGGATTCGCTCGGCCACTTCCATTGCCTGGTGCTCATCACGCTCCTTGAGCAGAATGACAAATTCTTCACCACCGTAGCGGCAGACAGGATCCACATCACGCACCACGTCCTCTATTACCGTTCCCAGGTGCTGCAGGGCGCGGTCCCCCTCGGCATGCCCCCAGCCATCATTGAAGCGTTTGAAGTTATCGATATCCAACATGATCAGTGACAGCGGGTGCTCACTCGCCTCGGCCTGAGCGATGGCTGCGGGCAGTGCTTCATCGAGATAACGCCGGTTGTGCACGCCGGTCAGCCCGTCCAGATAGCTCATGCCATGCAGCCGCGCCTTCTCTTCCAGCAATGTTTCGCGCTCGTGCTGCAGCAAGCTGATGCGATCGGCCAGGGCCAACGACAGCAAGATGGCTTCAAGCCCGGAACCCATTTGAAAACCGTGTAACGTCCAGACGTTATGGGGAATGATCCCATAGGTGACCAGCAGTAATAGCGATACCCCCACCACCAGCACCGACCACGCCATCAGCAGCCACTGGGCTGGGCGAAACCCTCGCCACAGGCCTCGTAGTGATGACACCAGAAAGGCCGCCAGCACTAGCGCACCCAGCACCGAGTAGATCACTACCGTCAAGAAGCTGGGTAGAAGCCAGGCCACCGCTATCGCCGCACACAACGGCCAGCACAACCAACGCATCAGCCTGTCCACCCAAGGGTCCTGAAAGGGCGTGCGCAAGAAGCGACGACAGAACTGGATACCGAAAATACTGATCACCGACAGGGAGGACAGCAGCAGCGCCTCGTTGAGGCGAGCGCCCATATGCGGAAAGAGCATCATCAAAAGGCCGTTCTGGCTCAGGAAGTAAAGCCCGGACCCGCTGAGAAACCCTAGGTACCACAGATAATTACCGTCGCGTAGACTGAACAGCAAGAGGCTATTGTAGGCAGCGAGTCCGGCAATCAGGCCGAAGTACAGCCCCTGGCCCAACAGCAGCTGACGCCAGTGATGATGCAGCTGGGCGTCATCGAGCACGGTAAGGTCAAAGCGGATCGCCTGATTGGTCACCACCTTAAGCAAGTACTCGCTCACTCCGTCAGGCAGCACAAACTGGGGAAGCGCTGCAGCGACACCCTCATTGTCGGCGAAATGCGCCGCCCTACGAACGGGATGGCAATCGTTCGCGGTGCATCCAAACAACTCGATGCCCTGTACCAGAGGATTCGAGAACACCAGGCGCTGGCCCGCCTGCACATTATGAATGACGACACGCAGCCACACGGGATGCGCCCTGAGGCCGAGGCTCACCTGCTCTTCCAGCCGACGTTGCACCAAGGCATCAGAGCTGTTGGGCGGCGGCGGCAGCTCATCTGTGTGGTCGAGCACCCACATTGTGACATTGGGCGGTGGCCGCGACGCTTCACCCGCCAGCTCCCAGGCCAGTGATACCACTGCCACCAGCAGTACCAGCCATAGTCGCCTATCCCTGCCGATTGCCGCTCCTGTCCCCCGAGACTGCATCGCAGCACTCCCCGTGACCCCGGTTCAGTGTAGCCAGTTTCCACTGGCGCTCAGCCGCCCGAGGCCGCAATCCGAGGACCTTTTGTTCAATCTCTCAGCATTCTTTTGTTCTGCCCCAGCAAGGACTCGCTTACCCAGTACGACCCAATAGAACCGACCCTAAAGGCCCCATCCAATAGAAACAGGGGACCGCCCCCGAGGGAGGGAGTGGCAAGGAGGACATATGCGAGTATGCTGAAACCTGGACGTGATGAAGGAACAGGAGAACGCTCACTTCACCAGCAAGGAGGTTACCATGAAGGTCTACAAGCCTCAGTGGCAGTGCACCCTGGACGTGACCGAAGGCGTGGAAACAACCGCAAGCTGGAAACACCGCCTGGCATGGCAGCTCAGGCACCTTGCCGACCGCCTCGAAGGCGGCAAGCGCACCCTCACCCTGGACGTGGATGTGCGGCCCGGCATCCCCCGTGAAGACGTGGATCGCTGCCTGGGCAAGGGCTTCGCCCTGTCCCAGACGTTGATGACAGAGCTGGCCCAGCACGCCGCCTGTGAAAACATCATGCGCGATGCCAAGGCAGAGCTTTACGAGAGCGACTGACCCACAACCTGGATCGACGACGCCAGGTCGACCGTACCCACTCAAACACAACACCCGCCCATCGGCGGGTGTTGTGATATTGGCAGCGTCATATCGACCGCTCTAGTGGCCTCGCAACAAGCAGCGAAGCAGGCTCTCCGTCACCATCTCGAGTATCAGGCTCCATCGGAAAGACTCCCTAGACAGGGCTATGAAACCGCAAAAAAATGCTTGAAAAAAACACCCATAAACAGTGGTCGAGGGCAAAGGTGACGACCTACCGCTACCGCAACATCTTTACTTTCAAACACATCAATTGAGGCGTCTAAGCGAAGACCTCTTCCTGGTATTTCGGAGTCTTCACTCATCTTCTTTCAGATACAACTATGCCTTTTCATACCCAGTCGTAAGAAATTTGAGCATAGCCTCAAATTAAACTTAGCATTTGTGTCTATTTTGCAAACACAACTATGCCAAAAAGAGCTTTTGACAATAAAACAATGTCGCAACACACATGCATTAAGCAATGCAACACACTGATTTTAAATTAAAAAAATAAACAAATTACTGCAAAATTAATACCCTTTATCTGAGTCACGAACAGGCATTTCAGCACAGCTCCATCCCCACACGTCTCCTACATCAATTCACATGCATATTCACCAGTGTGTCATTCGATGAGCAAAACAAAAACGCAGCAGATTCCAAGCATTTGTTTTATATATTAAAATTCTAGACACCATCAAACTTCACCTTACATGGCGAAGCAAATCGAGATCGGACGACACATCTCCTCCCCGCATACATAGGCAGCTTGCTCGCCTGATTCAGCACAGAAAATCTCGACGAGGGGCTCGCTCTCGTCTCAGGCACCACCTCTCTGTTACCTAAGGTTACATTGCGGCATTCTTAACGCCGTAATAGTGAGCATCGTAATCCTGATGACCAGATTACTAAGACGCCTTTATTCCAAAGGCCAAGTGATATCGACAGCACAATGCGCGGCATAGACTACCGCCGCTTAGTGCGACAGTAGGCAGAGAGTAGTGAACATGAAGACATCTTACGAAGACGCAAAGCTCAACTCGGGAACCATTTCCTTTACGCGCCGGCCACTCGCCGCCGCGATAGTCAAAACTGGGCGCGCACTTTTCCATTATCCCCTACTGCCAGCGCTAAGCCTTGTCGTAATGGCCGGCATGGCAACAACGGCTCAAGCGAACTCCATCAATACAGACGAGTCATGTACTGGAAGTACTCTGACGAATTCGGCCCTCATGGATCACGAGGGGACTCTTCTCAACACGCCGCAGGCCACCAACGGCAACGGGACCTCGCCCCTTTCAAACGACTGTAACGCCGCTGAAGGCGCCAGTGAGGCTACCGACGAGGACACCGCAGCGATCAGTGGTTTCAGCGCAGCCATCTCAACGAGGCAGTTAAGAGTGACCGGGGCTCAAGCCATCGAGATGGGCGACGGAAGTGAAGCCAGTGGCGGCAAGAGCATCGCCATAGGGGTCGATTCAGCGGCGTCAGGAGACCGATCAATCGCGCTGGGAGATGGCAATACGTCAAGCGCGACTCGAGCAGTGAGCCTGGGCAGTTCCGTTACCGCAAGCGCCGAAAATAGTGTGGTCATCGGCACGGATAGCTCGATCGCTACCAACGCGATCAATGCAACGGCGATCGGTTACTCCAATAGCGTGAGCGATCAGTCGAAGTACACCAGCGTACTCGGTATGAAAAACACTATCGATGGAAATGCCGTTCGCGTCCTTGGTAATAACAACGAGATCAATGCGGCCTATGCCGGCATTTCCGGCTCGAATAACACGGTATCCTCGGTTTCCTCACATGCCAATGTCGTAGGTAACAATGCTGCCGTCGACGGCCTCGAGGCTATTGTTGTGGGTAATTTCGGTGTTGCCAGCGCTGATCATACGATCGTGCTCGGTGCCGAGGGTGCTTCAACCGCCGCAGAAGCCATTGCGATTGGGCATGGCGCCAGCGCCAGCGAGGCGTCGAGCGTGGCGCTGGGAAGCAACTCGGTGACCGATGCAGCAGTGGCGACGTCGGGTATCACGCTCGCCGGTACGGACTACACCTTCGCCGGTAGCTCGCCAATCGCCACCGTGGGCATTGGCAGCGCTGGTCAAGAGCGCACCCTGACACATCTGGCCGCGGGCCGGGTCAGCGCCAGCAGCACCGATGCGATCAATGGTAGCCAGCTATACGCCACCAACCAGGCTGTGGAGGGCATCTCAAGTCGAGTGGATGACCTCGAGGGGCAGTACGCCAGCCTGAGCGACGATGCCCTGACCTATGACGCCGGCTCTGATAAAGGCAGCCTTACCCTCGGTGGAGAAAATGGCACCAGCATCACCAATCTGGCCGATGGCGACATCAGCAGTGGCAGCACTGATGCGGTAACCGGCGGACAGCTTTGGGACCTCAGTCAGCAGCTGAGCGGTGCTGGAGGTGGAGGCGGCCTTTATAGCAACATCAGTTCATCAGGGCCTGGCGCCCAGATCGATGCAGCAGATGGCATTGCCATGGGGGGCGGCGCGCGCGTTGAAGAGGGAGCTGAGGGCGGCATCGCCCTGGGCTCAGGTTCCGTCGCTGATCGAGGTGGAATGAACGGTGCCCGCGAGGCGTTCTCGGATGTCGCTGTTGGCTCTACCGCGGGAGCACTGTCGGTGGGTAGCGCGGGGGGTGAACGTCAGATCACCAACGTTGCAGGGGGCACCGAAGCCACCGACGCGGTCAATGTTCGCCAGCTTGAGTCCGTTCAGGCGGGCGCCGTCAACTACGACCGGCACGAGGATGGCAGCGTCGACTATGGCTCCGTGACCCTTGGCGATGCCGCTGCAGGCCCTACCACCGTTCACAACGTCGGACCTGGCGTCGCTGACACCGATGCAGCCAACGTCGGGCAGCTGAATGCCCTCAACCAGAACGTGCAGCGTCAGTTCAGTCGACTGGCGGACAAGATCGGTGACGTAGAGGACGAGGCGAATGCCGGCTCAGCTACCGCCATTGCCATGGCATCCGTTCCTCAGGCGTACCTGCCGGGGAGGAGCATGATCGCAGTCGGTGGAGGCAACTACTCAGGCGAATCCGCAGCGGCGGTAGGCGTTTCGCACCTGACTGAGAACGGCAAGTGGGCCTTCAAGCTCAACGGCTCCGGCGACTCTCAAGGGAATATGGGTGTCGGTGTCGGCGCAGGCTTCCACTGGTAACACGCACGGGTAGAACGCCTTTCTGGTACTAGAAAAAGCGAGATGGTGGTGGCGGGACTAGCCGATGATGCTCTGTCCAAGCCGGCAATGCTCCAGGTCGACAACGTCCCTGCCACTCACCATCCGCTTTCTTCTCTTTTGATGAGATTCCCTATCGTAAATCGTACGATAGCTAGACAGTGCTCTATGCCAAGCCATAGACGCCATCGCAGTTGGCAATATCGCTCTACGCCTGTGCATTCAGGTACTCGAACACCTCACCTATCATCTGACCTTTCCACCTGGCATGTACGCCATGGATCACTCATGTTTGCTCCATGTCGTTAAGGCACTTGTGGTTGGCACACTCTTACGCAGCAACACGTACCCATGTAACGTGGTGCTGTACGCTGCCCTTCGTGGCTCAATCCTCCGGGGCTCTGGCGTAGCCTGGTGGCCACCATCGGCGAACTCTCCGCGGGCGTCTCAGCGCTTGGCCGCTTTCGTATTTTCTGCTGGCTTCGTTCTTCTCTCGGTGTTCGCCGTCAATATCAGGACACACTACGAGAATGTCCCTATTTGCCTGGCCTGATGAGTCCATCCGCCCCCTTGACCCGCGGTGCCTTCATCAAGCGCTTCTCCGAAAGACTGCGGGACAAGAGGCTATGTAGGCCCACATTACGAGGTAAGTGCATCATGCAAACTGATCACCTGTATCTCAACGACGCTTATCACGTCACGTGCAGGGCCATCGTGTCTCATGTCTCAAAAGAAGGGCTACTGCTTGACCAAACGGTTTTCTACCCACAGGGGGGCGGCCAGGCAGGAGACAGCGGCTGGTTGACCCTGAAAGGTGGGTCCCGGTTACGGATTACAGAGTCGCGCAAGGCAGGTGAGGCATTTCCTGACAAGAATACCGTGCTGCATATCCCGGCTCTTGGTCAGACACCCCTGATTCAGAGAATCAAGCCTGGTGACGAGGTGTGTGCCAAAATCGACTGGCAGCGCCGCTACCGACACATGCGCCTACACACCGCCGCACATATGTTGTGTGCCGTGCTGCCGTATTCGGTCAACGGCTGCAGTATTACCGCTGACTATGCGCGCCTTGACTTCGTGACCAGCGACCCGCTGTCACGTGAACGCATTGAGACAGCCCTGGCGGCAATGGTCGAGGCGGCGCACCCGGTGACGGTCGAAACGATAAGCGACGAGGCATTGCAAGCCCATCCAGAGCTCGTGCGCACCATGAGCGTCTATCCGCCCATAGGCTGCGGGCAGGTGCGACTCGTGAACATCAAGGATACCGATTTGCAGCCATGCGGGGGGACCCATGTCGCCAATACACGGGAGGTTGGCGCGGTGAGCGTGATCAAGATAGAGAAGAAATCGGCAAGCACTCGCAGGGTGGTACTGGCACTGGAGTGGCCGAAGGCAGAATGAGTCACACGCCCAACGACGGATGCGCTCTCAGATCAAACCTCTCACGAGGCTACCTACAACCCGCTCCATATAATGCCGCGATGCTCGCTGAAGAAGCGAGCTCATTGCTTGCCCTCGGCATGGGAAAGGCAAGCGGCGTCCACGAAACCGTGGGAAGGAAGGACCGCTGCCGCAATGACTGAGCTGTTGGCTAGGCGGTCAGCAGTTCCATATTCCCTTGGTCACGCATTGGATGACGAAGCGCCTCCTTGGCGATATTCACTGCCAACGCCACCCTCGCTACCTCCCATACGCCAGCATCTATTTGGTAGCCCCCTCGCGCGTTGAGCCAATCAAGCACTTCTGCGAGATGCCAGATCGAAGCGCTACCTTCGTGAACCGGCAGGGGAAACGTGGCTCGGTGGGCGAGCATCAATTTCCGCATGGCCTGTCGGGAAACGCCCACGATGTCCGCCACATCGGTCAAGCCAACAAGGTCCGGCGAGGCCTCGATCAGGCGCGCGGAAGGAGCCGCGCTTTTGACATCGGCCAGAGCGGTGCGGACCGCCTCCTCAGCGCTATCCGCCTCGCGGGAGAACTCCAGCGCCAGACGACCAGGCTGCCCCACTCCCACTAGGGCGTCATCACAACCGGCTGCACCCAGCCGCTCTACCAGTGCATCCAGATCACTGTCGTGGTTAGCCAACTGATATTTCAGCGTGAAAATGTATTCCATGGCTCAATCCTCCGGTTCCGTCTCACTCCGGCGCTTGTGGGTGAAACATTTGTCCACCACCCTCCGAAGCGCCCGGGCATGGCTGCCGGGGTTTTTCGGCGTACTCCACACACTTGCGATACAGAACTCGCCACAGCGGCATTCATCATCATTGTAAGGACAGTAGATCTTGCCCCAGGCGTGGCTACCTCCTACCTCAACTCGATGGACGAGTCATTCCAAGGCTCGAGTATGGGAACGACAACCTAGGCTATAAAGCAGTTCCTCTCGGCCAAGCAGCCGGCTCACCATACTGACACCGAGCAGCTAACGACCACTAGCAGGGCATTCACACCGATGGAGTTGCTACCGCAATGGGTCAATACGTTGAGAAAAGCATCACTCTTTACCCTCAATGGGAGCAGAACTTGAACCGGAACATATGGCGAACGTCCCGGCACGAGCCAGGGCGCTTATAGCGCTGAATGTGCTGAACGAGAGAGTGGAGTGGCCCTTGCCCACCGTATTACGGGCATGTCACGGGCGTCGAGGCGCAGGATATGCTGACCGGCCTACATCCAGCACTAAAAAAAGCGACACAAGCTAATGAAATTCAAAAGCTTGCGTCGCCTTCTCAGTCACGACTGACCGTCACTTAACGGGGGATTATCATTCCCACTCAATCGTCGCCGGCGGCTTGGACGACACGTCGTAGGTGACGCGGGAGACACCGGACAGCTCGTTGATGATGCGGTTGGACACCTTCTCCAGCAGCTCGTAGGGCAGGTGCGCCCAACGGGCGGTCATGAAGTCGATGGTCTCGACGGCGCGCAGGGCGATAACCCACTCGTAGCGGCGCCCGTCGCCCACCACACCAACGGACTTCACTGGCAGGAAGACGGCGAAGGCCTGGCTAGTCTTGTGGTACCAGCCGGAGTTGTGCAGCTCTTCGATGAAGATGGCGTCGGCCTCGCGCAGGATATCGGCGTACTCCTTCTTCACCTCGCCGAGGATACGCACCCCCAGGCCCGGCCCCGGGAAGGGGTGACGGTAGACCATGTCGTAGGGCAGGCCGAGCTCAAGTCCCAGCTTGCGCACTTCGTCCTTGAACAGCTCGCGCAGCGGCTCGACCAGCTTGAGCTTCATGGTCTCCGGCAGGCCACCCACATTGTGGTGTGACTTGATCACGTGAGCCTTGCCGGTCTTGGCCGCGGCGGACTCGATCACGTCCGGGTAGATGGTGCCCTGGGCCAGGAAGTCCACGCCGTCGATCTTGGCAGCTTCTTCATCAAACACGTCGATGAAGGTGTTGCCGATGATCTTGCGCTTGGCCTCGGGGTCGGCCTCGCCCTCAAGCTTGCCGAGGAACAGGTCTTCGGCGTCGGCGCGGATGACGCGAACGCCCATGTGCTGAGCGAAGGTCTCCATGACCTGGTCACCTTCGTTCTTGCGCAGCAGGCCGTTGTCGACGAATACACAGGTCAGCTGGTCGCCGATAGCCTTGTGCAACAGGGCGGCCACCACCGAGGAATCGACGCCGCCAGACAGGCCCAGCAACACGTGGCGGTCGCCTACCTGCTCACGCACCCGGGCGATCTGGTCTTCGATGATCTTGGCCGGAGTCCAGTTGCGTTCGGCACCGCAGATGTCCAGCACGAAGTGCTCGAGGATGCGCTGGCCCTGCTGGGTATGCGTTACCTCTGGGTGGAACTGCACGCCGTAGAAGCGCTTTTCTTCCCAGGACATGGCAGCGATCGGACAGCTCGGGGTGGAAGCCGTCACGGTGAACGCTTCAGGCGCCTGGGCAACCTTGTCGCCGTGGCTCATCCACACATCCAGGAGGCCGCGACCGGTCTCGGGATCAACGTGGTCCTTGATGTCCTTGAACAGCGCCGTCTCGGCATCCAGGCGAATCTGGGCATAGCCGAATTCGCGCTTGTTGGAACCTTCGACCTTGCCGCCCAGCTGCTCGGCCATGGTCTGCATGCCATAGCAGATGCCAAACACCGGCAGGCCCATCTCGAACACGCAGGCAGGCGCCCGCGGCGAATCCAGCTCGGTCACCGACTCCGGCCCACCGGCCAGGATGATGCCATTGGGGCGATACTCGCGGATTTCTTCTTCGGTGATGTCGAAGGCGCGAATCTCGGAATAGACGCCAATCTCGCGAACCCGACGGGCAATCAGCTGGGTGTACTGGGAGCCGAAGTCGAGGATCAGGATCTTGTGGGCGTGGATATCGGTCATGGGAATTACCTTGCAGGCGGTGGCCAAAAGGCCTGGCGATCAAAGGGCAATAAAGTGAAAAAGCTGGAAGCGCCAAGGCGCTTCCAGCTTCAGGGCGACGGTAGACGCCTCACCCTACGCGATAGTTCGGGGCTTCCTTGGTGATCTGCACGTCATGCACGTGGGACTCGTTGAAGCCGGCACCCGTGATCTTGACGAACTCAGGCTTGGTGCGCATCTCGTCGATGCTGGCGCAACCGGTATAGCCCATGGACGCACGCAGGCCACCCATCAGCTGGTGCACGATGGCGCTCATCACCCCCTTGTAGGGGACACGGCCTTCAATGCCTTCCGGTACCAGCTTCTCGACACCGTCATCCTTGTCCTGGAAGTAGCGGTCGCTGGAACCCTGGGTCTGGGACATGGCGCCCATGGAGCCCATGCCACGATAGGCCTTGTAGGTACGTCCCTGGAACAGTTCCACCTCGCCCGGGGCTTCCTCGGTACCCGCCAGCAGACCACCCACCATGATGCAGCTGGCACCGGCTGCCACCGCCTTGGCGATGTCTCCAGAGAAGCGCACACCGCCGTCGGCGATCAGCGGAATGTCATAGGGCTTGACCGCCTCGGCCACGTTGGACACGGCCGTGATCTGGGGCACGCCCACACCGGCCACGATCCGGGTGGTACAGATGGAACCGGGACCGATGCCCACCTTGACCGCGTCGGCGCCTGCCTCGGCCAGTGCCTTGGCGGCGGCGGCCGTGGCAATGTTGCCACCGATCACCTGGATCTGGGGGAAGTGCTCCTTGACCCAGCGCACGCGCTCGATGACGCCGCGGGAGTGGCCATGGGCGGTATCGACCACGATGGCATCGACGCCAGCTTCTGCCAGAGCCTTGACCCGGTCAGGGGTCTCGGGACCAGTGCCCACGGCGGCGCCAACCAGCAGACGCCCATCTGCATCCTTGGCGGCATTGGGGAAGGTGCGCGCCTTCTCGATGTCCTGGAAGGTCACCAGGCCGCGCAGGCGGAACTCAGCGTCCACTACCAGCATCTTCTCGACGCGGTGTTCCTGCATCTTGCCCTTGATGACGTCCAGCGGGGTGCCTTCCGGTACCGTCACCAGACGCTCGCGCGGGGTCATGATGTCCGACACGCTGTCGCCATGGTTGGGCTGGAAGCGCATGTCACGCTCGGTGACCAGGCCAACCAGGGTCTCGCCTTCCACGACAGGGAAACCAGAGAACCCGTGTTCCTTGGCCATGGACAGCAGATCCTGCAGCTTGGCCTTGGGACCTACGGTCACCGGATCCTTGACGATGACGCTCTCGTGCTTCTTGACCTTGCGCACTTCCAGCGCCTGCTGGGCAATGCTCATGCTCTTGTGGATGATGCCAATGCCACCTTCCTGAGCCATGGCAATCGCCAGACGGGCTTCGGTCACAGTGTCCATGGCAGCAGAGGCGAGGGGGATGTTCAGGAAGAGGTCGCGAGTCAGGCGGGTCCGGAGGCTGACGTCCTTGGGCAGAACATCGGAGTAGCCGGGAACGAGCAATACGTCGTCAAACGTAAGTGCTTCTTGGGCCATACGTAGCATAATCGGCAACACCCACAGAGGCTTGGAGGGAGGGAAGAAGTTAATCGCGCATTATAACGTTTCGCCCCACCATCGGGCAATGTGCCCACTCGATACTGCCATGGCCCGGCCCTGTCCTGCGCCCTCTTGCACCGTCCTCAAGCCCGCCTGTGACGGGCGCTGCCTGCCCTCGATGAAGTCCCGCTATCGACGCGACAGCCCAGCTTCATCTGCGCCCACTGCTTATCTGTGTCGGGAGTCGCCCTGTGTCGAGAGTGACCCCGTGTCGATCGATGCTTTCGCATCCGCTGTTTCACCCTTTATCTCCGACGGTGCCTCTATCTCCGACGGTGCCTCGGTGCCGGCCTTGCCTGCGCTATCGCCAAAGCGTGCTTCCCAGCGATCGATAAACTCCTGGCGCCGCACAGGATCAACAAACGCCAGCAAGGACGCCTTGGGCAAAATCGGATACAGCCTCTCCCCGACCTGAGAGCGCAGCCGTGCTGCGGTATAGGGCCCGGTCACGTCGGGGCGAATGCTGAACAGTGGGGTCTGCCCCGCCAGCACATGCTGGCCGGCTCGACTCAACAGAAACTTGACGAAGGTGGCGGCCGCCTGCGGATGGCGGGCGTGACGATGAACGAACGCCAGACGCATCAGCACCAGGGAGTAATCCATGGGCACCTGCACGATGACCTCAGGATGCTCCTGGGCGTAGACCATGGCGTAGGACCCCAACAGGTTGTAGCCCAGCCAATAACGCCCGTCGCTCAGCCCCCGCAACATGTCTCGCGTGCTAGCTTCCAGCTGGGTGTCGACCGCCCCCATCGCCGCCACCAGATCCCAGAAGCGCGAGGAATAGCGTGCATCCTGCTGTGCCAGGGTATAGCCCACACCGCTGTCCAGCGGTGAGTAGGTCGTCACCCGGCCGGACAACCGCTCTGCCTCGGTGGCCAGCAGGCGGTGCAGGTCACCATGACTCTGGGGTGGCAGCATGTGTCGGGACAGGTCGAGTCGATAGGCCATCACCACCGGCTCGAAGGTAAAGGCGAACACCTCATCGCGCCAGCGCGCCCAGGCTGGCCAGCTGTCGACTTCGGGCCCCTGCAGACGCTGAGCCAGCCCCTGGTTGGCGCGGTCCATCTGCCAGGGCATCGCAGAGCTGATCACCACGTCAGGGGGCTCTGCTCTCCACTCCGCTCTCCACTCCGCGCCCCCTGGCTGAGACTCCTCGCTAGGATCGGCCGACGCGGAGCCTGCCACCACACTGCGATCCACCTCAAGCGTCGACCGGTCGATAAAGCTCAACGGAATCTCCGGATACGCGTCGCGGAAGGCCTCAAGCAGAGGCTCGACCACATCCAGATCAAGAGCGGCCGAGATCACCAGTGGATCCTCCACCGTCGGCACGCTGTCCTGTGAATCACCACAGCCCGCCAGCGACACTGCCACCAGCGACAGCGCCATCACCCACAGCAGCATGCTTCGCCAAGGCTTCATGCCTGCCCCCCTACTGGCACGTCGCTCTTCTCTTCTGACGCCGCTGTCAGCGGAGCCTGTTGCATCTCGTCGTCGGCCAGCGGCAGCGACAGTGTCACCCTCAACCCCTGGGGCTGGCAGTGCGCGAAGGACAGCGTTGCCCCCATTCGGCGGGCCGTGGTCTCGACGATGGCGAGTCCCAGACCTGAACCAGCGGTGTCCTGGCGCCCCGCCCGCTGGAACGGCTGGCCGAGGGTAGCCAGCGCCATATCGCTGACGCCCGGGCCATTGTCCACCACTGACACCTGAACACGCCGAGATGCCAAGTCCCTGGACGGGGTCTCTCGTTCCATCATCACCGTTATCGCGCTCCCTGCCGGGGTATAGCGCAGCGCATTGTCGATCAGATTGCCCAGCGCTTCTCGCAGCGCCCAACCCTCGACGCGCACCAGCACAGGCCCGGCGGGCACCTCGCCCAGCCCCAGGTCGTGATCCCGGGCCTGGTCTCGACCCGCCCAGTCCAGCGCAACATCGCGCACCAGCGCGGTCAGCTCCAGCGCCGGGCATCCCTGATCCTGGTCAAGGTGCCTAAGGCGCGCCAATGACAGCAACTGTCCCGCCAGGCGACTGGTATCGTCGACCCGCTGGTGCACCCGTACCAGCGCATCGCGCCAGTGCTCCGGGGAATGACTGCGAAGCCCGAGTTCACAGGTGGTCTTCAACCCGGCCAATGGGGTCTTCAACTGGTGGCTGGCATCGGCGGTAAAACGCAGCAGATCTTCTCGCCCCTGGCGCTGACGGGCAAACAGGTGATCCAGAGCCTGGACCAATTCGTGCAGCTCCTGGGGCACCTTGGCCGACAATGGCCGAAAGTCATCGGCACTACGCGACCTGAGCTGTCGTCGCAATCGTCGCAGCGGCAGCAGCACTGCGCGCACGGTTAGCCCCATCAGCGCGCTGGTCATCAGCACCATGGCCACAAACCGCGACAGGGAGCCGCGGAACAGCGCCCAGGCGAGCGCCTTGCGGCCTTCCAGGGTGTGACCGACCCAGACCTGTACCGGCAGCTGACTGACCCAACCCGCCGAGGCCACCCGCTGCCCATGGACCCGCAGATCACCCCGGGAGGTCATCAAGTCGCGGGACAGGCCACCGGCATCCAGCCTGTCCTGCCAGGCGGAGGGGATCACCACCGGCCAGTTGCGCGACAGCACGCCGCCGTCCTCGTCGAGCACCGCATAGAACACGCGATCCTGACTGTCGGTGGAGAGTATCTGCAGCGCCGCTTCGGGCACCACCACATGGGGCACCCCCTCTCGCCAGCGAACCGCTTCCGCGATCGTCAGTGCAGCCGCCTGCAATTGGGCATCGAAGGCGCGATTCGCCGCGCGCTGGCTGCTGATCCAGGCCTCCGCCATCAACGCCAGGCCCAACAGCAACACGGTGACCGACAACCACCCGAGCAACTGCCGTTTCAGCGAGCTCCCGAGGGTGATCACAGCATCGCTCCATGGCTAGACTGTCGAGACGACATCACGCGTCATCTTCCAGACGATATCCCAGCCCCCGAAACGTGCGAATCCGCAGTCCAGAGTCCTTGAGCCTTTTGCGCAGACGGCTGACATAGACCTCAAGGGCATTGGAGCCGACCTCACCAAAACCAAACAGACGCCCTTCCAGGGTTTCCCGCGGGGCAATGGCCCCGGCATGCAGCAGCAGGCTCTCGACCAACAGCAATTCGCGATGAGGCAGGGCCATGGGCTCACCGAACAGGCTGGCGGCACCGCTGGCCGGGTCGAAGGTCAGTGGGCCAAGGCTCAGGCGGTTATCGGCACGTTGCTGGCTGCGCCGCAGCAAGGCGCGCACGCGTGCTTCCAGCTCGGCTAATTGAAAGGGCTTGGCCAGGTAGTCGTCGGCCCCCAGGTCGAGTCCCCTGACTCGGTCATCGAGAGCATCCCTGGCCGTCAGCAGGATGACCGGCGTGCGATCGCCGCCATCACGCATCTCGGCCAGCAGCGACAGGCCATCACCGTCAGGCAGCCCGATATCGAGCAGCACCAGGTCGACGCCACCCTGGCGTAACGCTGAGCGCGCGGCGGCACGGGTCGACAGCACCTCGACAGTGTTGCCAAGCGGTGTCAGGGCCTCCACCAAGGAGCGGCTGATGAGGGCATCATCTTCAACGACGAGAAGGCGCATGAGACTAATGTCTTATCCGTAAATCAGGTGGATGACAGGTTGATGAAAGCTAGAAGGCCTAGCATCCGCTGGGCTGACGATACGCGCCGTATGCTTCGCTCCGGTTGGCCAGTGCTGCACGCCACTATCTTGCGCTAGCTTGCGCTAGCTTGCGCCAGCGCCGTGCCAGGCGCCGTCGGCAACACCCATCACTTTCGTCGACTCATAATAATATCTGATCAGGAGTACGCATGAAGACTACCATAGCCCTTCCCGCAGGCCTTGCTGCACTGCTGCTGGGTGCCAGCCTGGCGACCGGCACGGCCCAGGCTTCCGACGACGCCGAGTGCATCGCTCCGGCCAAGCCCGGCGGCGGCTACGATCTGACCTGCCGTCTGGCGGCCAATGGCCTGCTCGAGACGGGGCTGATCGAAGACCCGATGCTGGTGACCTACATGCCCGGCGGCATCGGCGCGGTAGCCTACAACCACGTCAACGGCGTGCGTACCGATGACCCCAACCTGATCGTTGCTGCCAGCACAGGCGCCGCCGTCAACCTGGCGCTGGGCAAGTTTGGCCAGTATGACGCCAGCGAAGTGCGCTGGGTCGGCGCGCTCGGCGTCGACTACGGTGCCATCGTGGTCAAGGCCGATGCTCCCTGGCAGAACCTGGAAGAGCTGATGACCGCGCTGCAGGAAGATCCGACCCAGGTCGCCTTCGGTGCCGGCGGCAGCGTCGGCAGCCAGGACTGGATGAAGGCAGCCCTCACCGCCAAGTCCGCAGACGTCGACCCCAGAAGCCTTCGCTACGTGGCCTTCGAAGGCGGCGGCGAAGCCCTGGCGGCTCTGCTGGGCAATCACATCCAGGTCTTCACCGGTGA
Organism: Halomonas sp. DP5Y7-2; assembly: GCF_019802025.1. NCBI lineage: Bacteria > Pseudomonadati > Pseudomonadota > Gammaproteobacteria > Oceanospirillales > Halomonadaceae > Halomonas > Halomonas sp. DP5Y7-2. Next base: position 76,799 of record NZ_JAHVHY010000002.1, read on the forward strand.
CCTCTCCGAGCTCAAGTCGCAGCTGGAAAGCGGTGATATCCGAGTCCTGGCCGCATTGGCCGAAGAGCGCGTCGACGGCCCCTACGCCGACATCCCCACCGCCGCGGAACAGGGCTATGACGTCGAGTGGCCGATCTGGCGCGGCTACTACATGGGCCCCGAGGTCAGCGATGAGGCTTACCAAGCCTGGGTCGAGAAGTTCGAACAGCTGGCCGAGAACGACACCTTCGCCGAGCTGCGGGAAGCTCGTGGCCTGTTCCCCATGGCGCTGTTCGGAGATGACTTCGACGGCTACGTGAAGGATCAGGTTGCCGAGTTCAAGCAGCTGGCCGCTGATGTGGGTCTGACACAATGAGTCTTGCCGCCGACCGCAGTCTGGGGATTGCCCTGATGGGGTTGGCGGCGTTTACCGCCGTCAACGCCCTGTCCCTCGAGGTGCCGTTCAGCTACGACCCCGTCGGCCCCAAGGCCTTTCCTCTGGGGCTCTCGATCCTGCTGGGCCTGCTGTCTGTGGTGCTGGTGATTCGTCCCGGCGAGAACGGCCACTGGCCGGACAAGCGCCTGGCGCTGCGCCTGGTCGGCGTCCTGGCCCTGCTGCTGGTCTACGCCTTGCTGTTCCCGCGCCTCGGTTTTGCCATCAGCTCGATGCTGGTGATCGCCGCCCTCGCCCGGCTATTCGAGGCAAGCTGGCCCAAGGCCATTGCCACCGGTGTGCTGATGGCCTTCGGCGGCCAGTGGCTGTTCACCCACGGCCTTGGCATCACCCTGCCCGGCCTGCCCTGGTAAGCCAGGCCACCGACGCGACCGCTTCCTGCTCAAGGTATCCCCATGTTCGACTTCCTTATCGAAGGCTTCGGCGTTGCCCTGACGCCACTCAACCTTGGCCTGGCCTTTCTTGGCGCCCTGCTGGGCACCCTGTTCGGGGCTTTGCCGGGGATCGGACCGATCAACGGTATCGCCATCCTGATGCCGCTGGCCTACACCCTGGGCCTGCCGGCCGAGTCCGCACTGATTCTGCTGGCGGGTATCTACACCGGCGCCGAATATGGCGGCCGGATGTCCAGCATTCTGCTCAACGTGCCGGGCGACGCCGGCGCCGTCATGACCACCCTGGACGGCCACCCGCTGGCCAAGAAAGGCCTAGCCGGCCCGGCTCTCGGCCTGTCTGCCGTGGCTTCCTTCATCGGCGCCACCATCGCCATCATCGGCCTGACCCTGTTTGCCCCGCTACTGGCCCGGGTCGCGGTGATGTTCGGTCCCGCTGAATTCTTCGCCCTGATGGTATTCGCCTTCTCTTCCATGTCCGTAATGATGGGCAAGGATCCGATCAAGACCGCCATCGGCGCCGTGCTGGGCGTACTGATCGGCACCGTTGGCGTCGACTCCGGTACCGGCGTCATGCGCTACACCTTCGGCATGCCGGAGCTCTACGATGGCATCGACTTTGTGGTGATGATCATCGGCCTGTTCGCCATCAGCGAAATCCTGCTGATGCTGGAACACGCCCATCGCAAGGACGTGGACAACGAGCTGCCACCGCTGGGACGCGTGTTCGTCAGCCTCAAGGAAGTGCTGGCCTGCAAGGGCACCATGCTGCGCTCAGGGGTGCTGGGTTTCATCATCGGGGTGTTGCCAGGTACCGGTGCCTCGGTCGCTGGTGCCGTCTCCTACACCACCGAAAAGCGCCTGGTCGACAAGGACAACACCTTTGGCACCGGTGACATGCGCGGCCTGGCCGCCCCCGAGGCCGCCAACAACGCCTCTGCCGCCGGTTCGTTCGTGCCCATGCTGACCCTTGGCATTCCCGGCTCCGGCACCACCGCCGTGTTGCTCGGCGCCCTGATGCTCTACAACATCACGCCGGGCCCGATGATGTTCTCGCAGAACCCGGAAGTGGCCGGTGGTCTGATTGCGTCACTGTATATTGGCAACCTGGTGCTGCTGGCTCTCAACCTGCCCCTGGCCGGGGTGTTCGCCAAGGTGCTGACGATCCCCCGTTGGGTACTGGTGCCCGCCATCGCCGTGCTATCCTTCGTCGGGGTCTATCAGCTGCATTCCGACCTGACCGCCATCTACCTGATGCTGATCATCGGCGTGTTCGGCTACCTGCTGCGCAAGCTGGGCTTCTCGCTGGCCCCGGTCATTCTCGGCTATGTGCTGGGCGGCTTGATGGAAGAGAACCTGCGCCGTGCTCTGGCGATCAGCGGAGGAGATACCTCCATCCTGTGGCAGTCCGGCATCTCGCTGGGACTGTGGATCGCCGCCATCGCGCTGCTGGTGCTACCGTGGCTGGTGCCGATGTTGCTGAAACGGCGTCCGTCGGCACAGTCTTGACGCTATCCCTGCGCGGCGCCTGATGGCGCCGCGCGCCGTTTAACCACGACCCACATCGACGGCCATCTGAACCGGTCGACCACTATCCCCGATATCGTTACTTACCCACGACCCACTGCCGGTCGCCCTGCCAGGAGACGCCATGCCCGCCATTCCCTCTTCTCTTCCCTCCGGCGCCTGGCGATTCCTTCCCACCCTGGCCCTGGGCTCGGTGGGCGGCTACCTGGCCTACCTCATCGATCTGCCGCTCCCGTGGCTGCTGGGGGCGCTGATCACCACCACCCTGATCAGCCTGACCGGCATCAAACTGGGTTCCCCCGGGCGCCTGCGCAAGGGGGTTCTGGTGGTGATCGGCGTCATGCTGGGTTCGGCCTTCACCCCGGAGCTTTCAGGCAATCTCTCTGCCTGGCTGGCCAGTGCCGCCATCATGCTCGCCGCCACGGCGGTGATGATGGTGGTCGCGGTCGCCTTCAGCTACAAGGTGGCGGGGCACTCGCTGGACACGGCCTTATATGCTGGAGCCCCTGGTGGACTGTCGGCGCTGCTGATGATGGCCCATGAGTCCGGCGCGGATCTCAAGGCGGTGGGAATCACCCACGCCGTGCGTATCCTGGTGCTGCTGCTGGCGATTCCTCCTATCCTCACCATCATGGGCCATGTAGATCTGGCCGGCGCCAGCAACGGGCCCACCCGCTGGAGTGAACTACCCACCCTGAGCGGAACCGCGTGGCTGGTGGCAGCGGCGGCGCTGGGCGCACTGGTAGGCAAGGTCCTGCGCCTGCCCAACGCCCTGCTGTTCGGCCCCGCCCTGGTGTCGTCGATACTGCACTTCTCGGGCATGACCCACGCGGTGCTTCCGCCTGCGTTGATCGCCCTGGCCCAGGTCGTCATCGGCACCTCGGTCGGCGTGCGCTTCGTCGGGGTCGCGCTGTCGGAGATGGCCAGGCATCTGGGGCTGGCCGTGGTGCAGGCACTGATTCTGGTGATTCTGGCGGTCATCGCCGCCTGGGTCGGCCAGGCCCTGACCGGCATGTCCGTCGCCGCGGCCCTGCTGGCCTACATGCCGGGTGGCGCGCCAGAGCTGAGCCTGGTGGCACTATCGCTCAACATCGAGCCGGCGTTCGTCACCTCCCACCATCTATTGCGCATCACCGTGCTGCTGATCGCCCTGCCGCCGCTGGTGACATGGGCCCACCGGCGACTCAAGCGCTAGGCTTTGTCCCTCGCCGCCTGCGGCTCATGCGTTGGCGCTGATGAAGTCCATCAAGCGCGGGAACACGTCTCGGTCGACCCGCGCCCCCATGAACACATCCTGGTGGCCATAGCCCTCGACAATGTCCAGGCGATGGCGACCAGGCGCCGCCTTCTCCAGTGCGCGGTGGCAGTGCAGATTGCTGTCGCTGAAGACTCGGTTATCGCGGCCGGTAAGCAGCAGGCATGGCGTCTCGATGCGCTCTGCGGCGACCAGGTAGTCATCGGGCAAGACGTCATACTCGGGCGCCTTGCGCATTCTCACGGTGCGATGCCCTCGGCGCAGCATCTTCATGACGTGACGGTGATAGTTGAGCCCTACCGGGCCATACAGGTCTCCACCTCGCCGGTGGGTGCGCTCGTCCAGGTTGTGATGGTGATATAGCGCCGGCCAGCCGGTGCCCCACATCAGCGACAGCATATGGCAGGCAGGCACGTCGCACTCCCGGTGAAACAGCGAGACGCCCTTCGACAGCAGCTTGCCCAGGGTCAGGCGAGGGTCGTCGCTCCAGCGCGGGCTGACATAAGGCTGCTGCAGGATGCGCTCAACGATAAAGGGAAACACGTGGCCCTTGACCATCGACCAGCGTGGCACGTGGGGCGTCAACGCCACACTGTTGAGCACGCAGGAGCGAATCCCCCGGATGGTGCCGCCGAACAGGGCCATGGCGACACTCATCGACCCAAGGCAATGAGCGATGACATGCAGCTGCAGCGCATCCCCGGCGGGATCGCCGGTCAGGCGACGAATCGCCGCTACCGCTGCCGGTATGTCATACACCGCGCAGTCATCCATGGAATAGCGGCTGGGCTGCAGGTTGTAGGGGTGGCGGTTGCTCATGCGGAAATCCAGCGTCCACACCTCGTCGATCCCTTCGTCCAGCAGAAAGCTCACCAGGTTGCGGTGTTCGGGCTGGATAAACATGTCGCTTGATGTCGTCAGCCCATGCACGATCATGACCGCCCGGCGCCCTTTGGCGCAGGAACTGGAACCGCGACTACGGACAAAACGCAGCAACGACAGCCCCAGGCCGTCACCGGTACAGAAGCCATGCTGGCTGATCTCGGCATCGGTCACGCCTTCCAGGGTGTGCAGTGCGATTTCCCGGACCATGGGGTCACCTCTCTATCATCGACCCTGCCGCCACCGAAGAGCCTCATCCTGCCCAGGCAGCAATGTCTTCTCAGGCCAACATCCGCGCCATGGCACGTTCGGCCAGGGCAGCGATGGTGCGTGATGGGTTCAGTCCCAGCGCGCGCGGCACGATGGCACCGTCGAGCACGTACAGCCGCGGATATCCGAATACCTCGCCGGCGTGGTCGACCACCCCGTCCCAACGGTTCTCGCCCATGGGGCAGCCTCCCAGGGGGTGAGGCGTCACCAGGTAATCCAACAGGCGCCAGCTGGGTGGCTCGATAGCGACGCCTCCGGTGAGCTCACTCAACTGCTTGTGTCGATCGCACAGGGCCTGAACCACCGAGCGTGACGCATCCACGCGGTAATCCAGCGACAGTGCGGGCTCTCGCTCCAGCCAACGGCGCGAGAGCCGCAGCACGCCATCGGCAACATCCACGCCCTGGCCGAACCACGGCATCAGGCAACGATCCGGGTCGTTGTGCTTGAGCGCTTCCGCCAACACCGCACGCCAGCCGCTTCGCAGCATGCCGGCGACAGAGGAATGGGCCAGCAGCCGCGACAGCGCATGGCCTATGAGGTCCGGGTAGCCGCCCTCCTCGACAAGGTAGCGCCGGCCCTGGTCGATACCGTCCAGAAAGTCGATGGCCGCACTGATGGTCGGGCCGCGACAGGGATCGATACGCCGATTCGGATACATCGCGGGCGTCAGGAAGTCGCCATTGGCGCACCAGCGATGGCCCAACAGGGGCGACAGTTCCGGCAAGGTGCGGTACTGGTCGCGGGCCCGCAGCAAAAGCTCGGTGGAACCCAGCGAGCCCGCCGCCAGGATCACCCGTTCGGCCCGCTCGTGGCGGATGGTTGGTGCGCCCTCGAGATGCTGAAAGGTGACCCGGTAGCCATCGCCCTCTGGCACCAGCGAGCGGACCAGGCTCAGCGGGCGAATATCGCAGCCAAGTTGCTCTGCCCTGGCCAGATAGTTGAGGTCCAGGGTATTGCGCGCTCCCACAGGACAGCCGATATCGCAGTAACCGCAGTGGATGCAGGTCCCCTGGGACTTGCCGTAGGCATTGAGGCTCTGCCGACTGTGCCGACGATGATGCGGCTCTTCCAGCCGGTAATGCCAGTCCGGGTCAAAGCGCACCGCCAAGGGCAGCGAGCGGAAGCGTTCAGGGTGCCCGCTGGCCTCCGCCGCCTGCTTCAGCAGCTTGTGGCGCTCGCTGACCTGAGCCGAGGGCACTTCACAGACCTCCAGCATTTGCCCGACGCGCTCCTGGTAGGGCGCAAGTTCGCTGTAGCTGATGGCCTCCGGCCAGCCGCTGTCGAAGGCAAACGGCTGGGCAGGCACCGAGACATTGGCGTAGACCAGAGAGCCACCGCCGACCCCCGCCCCCTGGGCCACCGCCATGCGCGGAAAAAAGCGCAGGTCGAGCCAGCCATGGCGGCCCCGCGGTTCTTCAACGTCGAAGCACCAGTCATCGTCAGGCCCCCGCGGGAAGTCCTCGCGCTCCCAACGCCGTCCTCGTTCCAGCACCAGCACCCGCTGGCCAGCCTCGGCCAGACGACAGGCCGCCACTGCGCCACCAAATCCGGAGCCCACCACAATCGCGTCGTAGCTCATGCGTCGGACTCCCGGCGGATCACCCAGGGGGCATACAGGTGCCACAGTTCACCGAAGAAGAAGCGACCAAAGTCCGCGACCGTCGCCAGGTCCCCCCGACCGCTGGGCGTCAATGTCCCGAGCATGGCCATCAGCTCCGCTACCCCCAGGTGGAGTACCCCCGCCCCTATGATGTCAGCGGTGTCGCTGACACCTTCATGCAAGGTGGTATACAGCGTCGTGGTGTCTCTCCACAGATCGGGCCCAGGATCATCGTGTACGCGCTTGACGCCATGCAGAAAGAGTCGCCTGTGGCCGTATTCCAGCAACGCATCGTAGACCATCTGACGCCCGGCTCCGGGCCCCTGGGAAAAAAGCTGAAAATCGCCTTCCAGAATGACCAGCCCCAGCCCCAGGGGGGCAAAGTCAACCACGCCACCCAGCTTGCCGTGGTGATGCTCGTCGGCCAGAAAGGCATTCATGTCGTCGATCTGGATCTTGGCGTGCAGCGCAAGCTCGGTGCCTTCGCGATGTCCCAACCGCTCACCGCGCTCGGGCATCTGGCTATCCAGCGAGAAGTGGCCGGACATGCTCTCCTCGAAGGTCAAGCCTGGCGCCATGGTGATTCTGTTCACACGCACCTCCCTGCCACGATGGTTGCTCCCCCGGCTCGCCTCAACTGCCAACGGTCATCGGCTACCAGGGACTCAGCTCGAGGTCGTTATAGGCCACGGTCTGGCCATTCGGTCCCGCTACCTTTACCTCGTGACCGTCCCTGTCCAGCACCCTCACCCTCAGCCGATGGCGCTGGCGATCCACCTCGAGGCGGCAGAAGTTCTCCTGCTGATAGAAGCCGTATGCCCGGTAGTGCAAGGTCATGGCACCGTTGAACAGCGGGAAGCCATCGCGCTGACCCGCCACCCGGGAGTCGTGCACGAAGCCGTTGGGGTCTCCATCGGCCCAGAAGAACGGCCAGTACAGGGCCGAGGAGGTAATGTCGTAGAGCCGCTGCCCGCCGCCGCCTCCCTCTTCTTCAACATGCATCTCAGCAATATTGGCGCAGTGAACGTCGCCGCTGAGAAAGATCACGTTGTCGATACCGGCGGTGACGATGTGCTCGATCAAGGCCTTGCGGGTCGTTGGAAAGCCGGACCAGCTGTCGCTGTCGGCTCGGCGTGACAGGTTGGTGCGCGCCAGGTCCGCCGCCGCCTGGTCGTCGTGGCCATCTAGGCTGGGGTCCAGTCGCTCGTCCAACGGGCTGGGGGCAAACACCGTGGAGGTCACGATGAACTTGGGGACCGCTCCCCACCGCGCCTGCTGGTCGCTCAGCCATTGCAGCAACAGATCAAGCTGAGAGGGGTGCAGGGGGTCGATACTGGGCCGCCCCAGCAGGTGATTGTCCATCACCCGCCCCTCTCGCCCGTAGGTGCGATGGGTGCGGGTATCGCAGACGAAGAAGGGATAACCGCCGCAGTCGAAGTGATAGTGCAGATGGCGACCGAAGCTGCGTGGCCCGTGGGACCACTGGTAGCTCATGTAAGCACCGATGGCGACGTTGAACAGCTCGCGCTTGGCGCTCAGCCGGTCGCGATGCCAGTTGTCCTCGATCTCGTGGTCGTCGAGGATCATGTACACCGGGGCCTGGCGCAGGAAACGCCGCGCCAGCGGCGAGCCAAAGGCCGTGCGATAGCGCTCCTGGAACTCCGCGAAGGTATCGGCCCGACCGATCGGCAGGTAGCGACTGTACTGGTCGGCGTAGATCTGGTCACCGACCAGCAGGCTGAAGCGCGCTGCCGCTCGGCTTCCTCGGGGGCGCAGGTGCTGCTGCATGGGACCGAAGATGCGGTCCGACTCCTTGGTCTTCCATAGCGTGCCTGGATAGCGACAGGACCCCAACAGAAAGGCCAGACGGGCTGACGGCTGCTCCGGAAAGGTCGTGAATTCCGCCTCGCAGTGAGCGCCCTCCAGGCTGGCCAGCAAGTTGGACATGCCGGCGATATCCGGCAGCCGCGCCACGATCTCGCTATCGCTGAGACTCTCGACGTCTGGGGTGGTGTCATCCAGGGTCAGGGTGGCGACACGCACCCGATAGCGGGTGTCCGGCGCCAGGGGCACCACGCCATCTGGCTGCCCCAGCGGAGCGACACCGTCCTTTGCGCCAAGGCCCTGCTCGGCACCCAGCTCGAAGGTGCCGGTGCGGTCGAATTCACGATGCAGGCGGAAGTAGAAAGCATGCGCCCGGGGTGGGCTGCCTGACAGCCGACACGGCATCCCGTTGTCTTCCACCACGGCTACCAGCCCCACGGTTCTCAGCGAGGCGCTAAGATCGACTCCGTCGTCGCTGGGGGCGATGCCACGCACCCACAGCCGGCAACTATGGGCGGTGGTATGTCCGACGATAGGCCCGATATCGGGCGAGCGCAGTCCCGACATGGGGCCTCCTGCGTCACGATGTCTCGTCCCTGTGTGTCCAGTCCCTGTGTGTCCAGTCCCTGTGTGTCCAGTCCCTGTGTGTCCAGTCCCTGTGTGTCTAGTCCCTGTGTGTCTAGTCCCTGTGTCCGCGTCACGATGTGTCCAGGTCAGTGTGTCTGCATCACGACGTCGCCTGCGCGGTGCGGTTCGCTACGGCTCCCACTTCCGCCATCGCTCAACGTTGTGCAAACGCTGCTATCACACACTGAGAGTAAAGATAGTTCGCCTTTGGTGAAGCGGCGACCTGGCCTCTGCTACCCTGTGGCTTCACTGCTGCCATGCCTGTTCCGACTGCCTGTCTTCTGGTGGAGTCGTTGTGACTGGCCTGGTTCACGCCCCACCCTTCAGGAATTGCCGTCATGTTGGATCCTTCGGACGACCCCCAGCACGTGCTATCGGTCAGCGATCTCAACCTGCGCGCGCGGCAGGCACTGGAAGCGGATCTTGGCGAACAGTGGATCGAAGGCGAGCTGTCTGGGGTCTCCAGGCCGGCCTCGGGCCATCTTTACTTCACCCTCAAGGACGAGCGCGCCCAGGTCAAAGCCGTGCTGTTCCGCACTCGGGCGCGTTTCGTCTCTACGCCCATGCGCGACGGTGACCTGGTTCGAGTACGCGCCAGGGTGTCGTTGTTCGAGCCAAGAGGGGACTATCAGCTGATCGTGGAGGCGGTCCAGGCCGCGGGCGCTGGGGCGCTTCTGGCGGCACTCGAGGCGCTCAAGACCCGCCTGGCCAACGAGGGCGTCTTCACCAACGCACGCCCCCTCGCCTACCCTCCCCGCCATGTGCTGGTGCTGTCGTCTGCCACGGGAGCCGCCCTGCGCGACGTGCTGGCGGTACTGAGCAAACGCTGGCCGCTGACCACGGTGACGTTGATTGCCGTGCCGGTGCAAGGCGCCGAGGCGGCACCGGCGATCATTGCCGCCCTTGGTCTGCTCAATCGCCAGCCAGCGCTCGATCCCGCACAAGACGTGGTACTGATCACCCGTGGTGGCGGCAGCCTGGAGGACCTGTGGGCCTTCAATGACGAACATCTGGCCAGAGCCATTCATCATTCCCGTCTGCCGGTGATGTCAGCGGTAGGTCATGAAACCGACCAGAGCCTGTCCGATCTGGCGGCGGATGCCAGCGCGCCGACGCCCTCAGCCGCGGCCGAACGGCTGGTGCCATCGAAACAGGAGCTGGTCAGCCAACTCAGGCAACTCGAAGGGAGACTCAAGGGCGCCCAGTTACGCCACTTGCAGCGGGAAGGACAGCGACTGGATCACCTGCGGGCGCGGCTACGCCATCCCGGGGAGGCCATCGTGCGCCAGCGCCAGACACTCGACCAGCTGCGCTCACGCATGGCGCGGGCCATGGCCGGGAGGATGAACGGCGAGCAGCAACGCTACCTCGATCTGACCCGGCGCCTGGCGCTACGCTCTCCACAACGGGCTCTGGCGGAGCATCACAAACAGCTGACCGATCTGAAGCGACGGCTTGTGGCTGCCCAGCACCAGCAGCTGACGCGACAGCGCCAGCGACTGAGCGCCACTGTGCGCGAGCTGCAGGCTGTCAGCCCACTGGCCGTGCTGGCTCGTGGTTACAGCATCCTGACCAATCCACGGGGTGAGGCGCTGACCCAGGCGAGCCAGACGCACCCAGGGGAGCACCTGCAGGCTCGCCTGCAGGAGGGGGTCCTGCATCTCGAGGTGATCGATACCGCCCCGGCCAGCGAGCGCTCCCCCACCGTCATCGATCCTGCCGGCTCCTGATCATGGGTCTTGGCCATGGAGAATGGCGGCGAATCCTGACAACGGGGACTGACAACGGCTTCTGGCGACGGAGCCCGACTGACTGCGGAAGCCGTCGCCGGCTGGCGCTCCTACGCCTGGCTAGCGCGCCTGATCGGCCATTCCCGGCTTGAACGATGCGGGTTCCAGCTCGTGACGGGACAGCAGCTTGTAGAAGTCGGTGCGGTTGCGGCCTGCGATGCGTGCCGCCTGTGTCACATTGCCTTCGGTGATCTTCAGCACCTTGACCAGATAGCTACGCTCAAAGCCTGCCCTCGCGTCGTTGAAGGTCGGCATGGCATTGTCTTCCGCCGCCAACGCCTGGGCCACCAAGGCTTCGGGAATCATTGGCGCACTGGACAGCGCCACGCACTGTTCCACCACGTTGACCAGCTGACGCACGTTGCCAGGCCAGGCGCAGGTTGCCAGCAGATTGAGCGCTTCCGGCGAGAAGCCCTTGACGAACGGCTTGTGGCGCGACGCCGCCTGGGCAACCAGGTGCTTCACCAGCAGCGGCACATCCTCGGCGCGATCCTTGAGCGCCGGCAGCTTCAGATTGACCACGTTCAGTCGATAGTAGAGGTCTTCACGAAACTCGCCTTCGTGCATGGCCTGGTCGAGATCGCGGTGGGTCGCTGACAGCACCCGCACATCCACCGGTACTGACGTGGTGGAGCCCACTGGCCGTACCTGACGCTCCTGCAGCACGCGCAGCAGCTTGACCTGTATCGCCAGGGGCATGTCCCCGATTTCGTCCAGGAACAGGGTGCCGCCATCTGCCGCCTGGAACAGGCCACCATGTTCGCTGATGGCGCCCGTAAAGGCGCCCTTGGCGTGGCCGAACAGCTCGCTTTCCAGCAGTTGTTCCGGCAAGGCACCGCAGTTGATCGCAATGAAAGGCTTGTCGGCCCGCGCGCTGGCCTTGTGAATCGCGTTGGCCAACAGCTCCTTGCCGGAGCCAGAAGGTCCGGTGACCAATACGCTGACGTCGGAGCCTGCCACCATCCTGGCCTGCTCGAGGATCCGCTCCATCTCGGGACTGCGGGTAATGATGGCCTCGCGCCAGCTGTCATCACCTTCGACACCGCTGGCGGTGTTCGACAATGCATCGTCAATGGCACCGAACAGCTCTTCACGGTCCACCGGCTTGGTCAGGAAGCTGAACACACCCTGGCGAGTGGCGCTGACCGCATCCGGAATCGACCCATGGGCGGTGAGGATGATCACCGGAAGCCCCGGCATGCGCCGCTGAATTTCCTGAAACAGCGCCATGCCGTCCATTTCATCCATGCGCAAATCCGACAACACCAGATCCGGGCGCCCTTCCTCCAGTCGCTTGAGCGCCTCGCGACCGCTCTCGGCAGTGGTAACGCGATAGCCGCGGCTTTCCAGGCGCATGCCAAGAAGTTTCAGCAGGCTGACATCATCGTCAACCAGCAGTACATGGGCACTCGTCTTGGCACTCAGGGTTGCTGCGACTTGCTTCATATCGCCGTCTCCACAGGTTTCATTCCGTCTGTTGGCGCAGATTGATGTTCTGTTCGATTTTGGTCAGCGCGTCCAGCTTGTCCGCCAGCGCCTGATTCTCCTCACGCAGTCGCGATAGCTCGCCATGGCGACGTCCGGCCCGCTGGCTGAGGGCACGGCGACCCTCCAGCTCGTTAAGCCAGTAGCGCATCAGCGGCTGCAATTCGCTGGGGGCCATGCTGAGGTCGGCCTTGTACAATTCGGAGGCCTGGTTCCACTGCGCCTCGCTGCCCCAGGCAAGCACCACGGCACGGCCAAGGCGTTGTTCCGGCGCGTGTCCCTCCAGCAGGGCCAGCATGGTATTGCGCCACTCGCGGTCCCCCCGCTGGGAGGCAAGCCCAAAGGCGACCCAGTCCGTCAGCATGCACTCTGACTCAGCGAAGGTGGGAATATCGGCATGGCATGCGCTCAGGTCGAGCGTTTCGACCTTGGGTGCGGTCACGCCACCAGGCTCGATAGGCAGGTACTCACAGCCGCTGAGCAGCGCCAACAGGGCGACAACAGCAGCGGGGCCGGCGGCGCGATATCGCGAGCGCCGGGGTGTCAGGGTCACACCCCTAGAGGTCATAGCGTCAGGTTCCTTGCGTGCTGGCCCGTCAATGCGGGCCTTGTATCGTTATAGGGGTCGCTACCGCGACCCTGTGGCGGCGCCACGGGCAGACTCAGGCGAAAGCACACCGGCCAGTCTGGATCGTCGACCAGTTCGAGCCGGCCATTTTGCAGCCGTGCGCAGTCTGCCGCCACCGACAGGCCAATCCCGGAGCCCTTGAGGGCGCCCTTGCGGCGAGCCCGGCCCTGATAGAAGGCCTCGAACAGATGCTCGCGATCCTGCTCTGCGATCGGATCGCCGGTATTGGCCACCTCAAGTTCCAGGCGGTCCTGGCGGGTCCGAGCACGAATAAGCAGCTTGCCGCCGTCTTCTCCATATGCCACCGCATTGGATACCAGGTTATCCAGCAGTCTGGCGGTGGCCTGGTGATCGGCGTTCCACTGCAGCGGACCGGAAAACACCTCGACCTGCATGTCCTTCGATTGCAGGCTGAGCCTGTGCTTGGCCAGCACCTCTCGCGCCACGGTCGCCATGTCGATGCGCTCGATGGAGGCACTGCGGTGATGCTGCAGCAAATTATAGTCCAGCAGCTGCTCGATCAGCCGTTGAAGCTCGGCGCCACTGGCGTCGATCAACTCCAGCACTTCTCGCTGACGTGGGCTGAGCTCACCTGCCACCCCATCAGACAGCAGGGCGGAGCCCTCTCGCACACTGGCCAGCGGCGTCTTCAACTCGTGGGACATATGCCGCAGGAACTGCTGCTTCTGCGCTTCGAGCTCTTCAAGGCGGTGGGTCAGCCAGTCCAGACGCTCACCCAGGGCGACCAGCTCCGCGGGACCCTGAACGCGACCAGCGAGACGATCCTGATGACCACTGCCGATGCCGAGAATACGCCGCTCCAACTGACGCACCGGGCGAATGATCAGCCGCGTGAACAGCAGCATCAACAGCAGGCTGGATGACACCAGCGCCCCCGTCTGCCACCACAGCCGCTGCTGCACCTGCTCGGCCCTTTCGCGTATGGCATCCAGGCGCTGATCGATGCGCAGGTTGGTGGCCTGGCGCATGCCTTCGACGTGTCGGGAAAAGGGGACAAAGGTGTCCAGCGAACCGATAAAGGCGTCCTGCTCCTTCTCGGGCAGGGTCGCCAGCTGATTCAACAGCCGTTCCAGTGCCAGGATGTCGGGATCCTCAGGCAGCAGCAGGCGCTGGCGCGCCAGCAACTGGCGGAATTCCGCCACCCTCTCGGCGTAGATGTCGAGCAGACTCTCTTCCTGAACCACGGCGTACTGGCGCGCCCCACGCTCCATCTCCACCGCCAGGGAGCCCAAGGTGCGGGCACGCCGTGTCTCCGACACCGCTTGACGAGCGCTGACTTCGGCCAGGCGCGACAATTCGGACAGCGCCTGGCCTGCCTGGTACATCAGTACACCAAGCGGCAGCATCACCACCACAAAGGCCAGCAATACCAGTTGCAACAACGAACGGGGGCGCCAACGGCGCGTAGCGGCAGTGGTCATGACCAGAGTTCTGTGAAGGAAGGTGAATGAAGCGTCCATCAATCCATCCAGAAGGATACCAGAGTTAGGCCACTCGCCCCGCGTCAACCTCTCATTCGGCATCGCTTGCGAAAAAAAAGGGGCCGGCTGAGCCGGCCCGAATACGCAGGGAACTGAAGGGTCGAAAAACAGATCAATCGATGGCCTGGTCCGCCCATTGAACGGTTTTCCGTTGGCCCGAAGGCCCGAAGCCAGAACACCGCCGTCGTCACCAGGGACCTGACGGTGTTCAGCGGATGGTCTCCCATCCCGCCTCGTTCTGGCCCCGTCGCCGCAGCGCCGGAGCAACATACTCCCCCGAAGGGGTCGGCATCCTTGCCAGAGCATCCTTGCTCTTCACGATACCTGTCCATGCCAACAAGGCCGGTACCGTCTCATCGCAACCTTGTGTTTCACATAGCGTGTCGCACATCACGCGGAGCAGACGCAGAGATCGACATAGACGCACAGGGCAGTGATTCTGTGCCAACCTCGGAGAAATAGACGGCTATCCGGCTAGTCCTCCCCGCTCGTTAAATACATAGCGAAAGCTGTGCCAAAAAAACATAAAAGTCATTAATATCAACAAGATAAAAAATACGAAACGCCACCAAACTGTGCTGTAAGCTCAATCAGCGTCGATCGACATGTCGCCCACGACCAAAAACGTCTCTGTTTGCCGACGCAATTTCAGGGTTTTTTCAGAAAACCAGGAAAAACAAAAAGATGCGGCGTCTCCTATTGGAGACGCCGCATCTTTTCTGAGACTCCCTACCAACAACAGGGCTTGTCGCTAGGGCGGATAAACCGGGCTGACCAACAGCGCTTGTCGGTGCCGACGGTCAATCTCCCCGCGAATGCACGCACGGCGATCATCGTGCCGGTCAGCTACTCACCCAGAGCTTGCCTAGGCTATAACCCCTTGCAGAGAACCTTGGACTGCCGCGCATGATTGTAGGCATCGCGCCTGAGCGGTGGGAGCTCGTCCAGCGCCGATGGCACGAAACCATGCTCCAGAAACCAGTGGGCCGTATGCGTCGTCAGTGCGAACAGACGCTGAATCCCCTGCCGCCGAGCCAGACGCTCGATCTCCGCCAGCAGGCGCTCCCCCCTGGCCCCACTGCGATAGTCAGGATGCACCGCCACGCAGGCCAGCTCGGCGACGCTTGCGTCAGTGAAACGGTGCAGTGCGGCGCAACCGATCACCATGCCATCCCGCTCGATGACCAGGTAGTCATCAATTTCATGCTCCAGTCGCTCGCGGGAACGTGGCACCAGCATACCGCGCTTCTCGAGGGGCTCCAGCAGCTCGAGCAACCCACCGATATCATCGATCTCGGCCGCTCGGAGCTGCTCATAGCGATGCTCGGTGATCATGGTGCCGACACCATCACGGGTGAACAGCTCGGCCAGCAATGCATCCGCATCACGCCAGGACAGCAGATGGGTGCGCGCCACCCCATGGGTGGCCGCCTCGCAGGCGGCCTCCAGATGCCGCGAGCGCTCTTCCGCCGGATCAGCCTCGGCCAACAGCGGGCGCGCCTGGGCAGGGGTGAGCTGGCGTAACAGCTGCCCGCCCTCATCGCACAGGCCGTCAGATTGCCCCAGCAGGATCAGCTTGTCGGCCTTGAGCGCCACAGCGACCTGCTGGGCGACTTCCGCCGCATCCAGGTCAAACACTTCGCCGGTGCTGGAGAAGCCAAGCGGTGGCAACAACACCAGCGACTGCTGGTCGAGCAAGGCTCGCACCGCACCAGAACGCACCCGGCGCACCTCGCCGGAGCGCTGAAAGTCGACACCGTCACGCACGCCCAGCGGCTTGGCCATGACCAGATTGCCGGACACGGTCGTCAGCTCGATGCCATGCAGCGGCGTATTGGGCAGCCCCAGCGACAGCCGTGCTTCCAGCCACAGGCGCTGCTCGGCGGCGACACGCTCCACCCGAGCCATGATGGTGTCGTCGGCCACCCAACGTGCCTGGTGGCGCACCGGAACGATGCCCTCACTGTCGAGCACGGCGTGCACCTGGTGACGAATGCCAAAGACCACCACCAGCTTGACCCCCAGGGTATGCAGCAGTGCCAGATCCTGGATCAGGGACTCGCCTCGGCCGGCTGCCATCGCCTCCCCTTCGACCAGCACCACAAAGGTTCGGCCTCGGTGGGCATTGATGTAGGGGGATGAGTGGCGAAACCAGTCAACGAAGGAGAAAGAGGTAGTCAAGGACCGAACCTGCTGCAGCGGACGAGGGGAATGATGGAGTCATCACTATATCAGAGCCTGCTGGCGCTCCACACCTGCGCGCCCAGGGTCGCAAACGACGACGGCGCCCGCAGGCGCCGTCGATAAACAGGGCAGACACCGAGATCAGTTGAAGATGCCCTTGAACATGAAGAAGAACATGATAGCGAGACCCGCACCCGCCGGCAGCGTGATCAGCCAAGACATCACGATGGTGCCGATGACGCGCAGGTTGAGCGCGGCCAGACCGCGTGCCAGTCCCACACCAAGCACCGCACCTACCAGCGTATGGGTGGTCGAGATCGGCAGACCGGTGCCCGATGCCAGCACCACCGTGGTGGCGGCGGCCAGGGTCGCGGCGAAGCCACGGCTCGGCGTCAGTTCGGTGATCCCGGTCCCCACGGTGGCGATGACCTTGTGGCCATAGGTCACCAGGCCGACGACGATACCCCCGCCGCCGAGCACCAGCACCCACCAGGGCACAGCCGACGCCCCTTGAATGCTGCCGTGCTCATGCACCACGCTGATGACCGCCGCCAGCGGGCCCACGGCGTTGGCCACGTCGTTGGAGCCATGGGCAAACGCCATGGCACAGGCGGTAAAGATCATCAGTACGCCGAAGACTCGCTCGACCCCTTCAAAGCCGAAGGCATCGGTCTTGCGCTGGCTGCGATCGATGCTGCGCTCACGCCAGACACCCAGACCCGCCAGCGCCACACCAAAGGCCAAGGCAATCAGCAGGCTCTCGAAGGGCGCCAGGTGCAGACCCACATGCTTGAGGCCCTTGGTCAAGGTCACCATGGCGACGATGAAGCCGACCAGGAACACGTACATGGGCACGTAGCGCTTGGCCGCGACGAACGGATCGTCGGCCTCGAAGACCAGGCGCTGGACCGATTTGAACAGCATGAAGCCAATGGAACCCGCCAGCAGCGGGGACACGATCCAGCTGGCGGCGATCTGGCCGACCTTGCTCCAACCGACGGCCTCGATACCAAGGCCGGCCAGGGCAAAACCGACAATCGCGCCGACGATGGAGTGGGTGGTGGACACCGGCCAGCCCTTCATCGAGGCGATCAACAGCCAGGTCCCTGCCGCCAGCAGCGAAGCCAGCATGCCGTAGACCAGGAGTTGTGGGTCGTTTTCGAGCAGCGCCGGATTGATGATGCCTTTGCGGATCGTTTCCGTGACCTGGCCACCGGCCAGCCAGGCGCCGAGGAATTCGAAGATGACGGCGATGATGATCGCCTGTTTGATGGTGACCGCCCGAGACCCTACCGAGGTCCCCATGGCGTTGGCGACGTCATTGGCGCCGACACCCCAGGCCATGAAGAAACCAAACACGCAGGCCAGTAGGATGAAGATGTCACCGTGCTGGGCAATGATCGACATGGGAGAAGATCCCTTGATTGCTGACTGAGGAAACTCTGAATGACGTCAGGCCGCGTTGGCGCGGCCTGTCGGGGCGACGGTCTTCAATTCGCCGTCATGATCTGGAGGCGACTGCCGACCCGCTCGGCGCGGTCCGACACTTCACCGATCCATTCGATGATCTGATAGAGGAACATCACGTCAACCGGCGGCAGGTCCTTCTCGAGGACAAACAGCTGTCGGCGAATGGCGATCTGCTGCTCGTCGGCACGTTGTTCCAGCGCGTGCAGATCACGAATCAGCTTCTGCATCAGCTCGGTCACGTTCTTGCCGAAGCCGGACTCGAGCAGGTCCTTGAGTTCTTCCAGGGCCTGGCGTGCCTGGGCGACACAGTCGACCGATGTGGCGATGTACTCGCGCATCGGCGTCGCCAGGGAGTCGGGCACCTGCATCTGACGCCCGAGCATGATGCCGGTGATATCGCGGGTCTTGTTGGCGATCTTGTCCTGCACGCTGACCAGATCGAGCAGGTCAGAGCGAGATACCGGCAAGAAAAGGGTATTGGGCAAGTTGAGACGCAGCTCGGTCTTGAGCGAGTCGGCCTCATGCTCGAGTCGAGTGATCACTTCGCGGTGCGCGGCGGCAGCATCCCAGTCACCCTGCAGCGTTGCCTCGAAGAACGGCAACAGCTCAGCAGAGCAGTCGTGGGCCTTTTCGATGTGGGCCAGCAGCGGTTGAAACGGGGAGCGGCCAAACATCGCCGAAAACGGATTTGATGTCACCATAGGGAGTCACGGACACTGGAGAAATGGCGGCGACAGTATAGTGACCCCAAACTGTCACGTCATGGAAAAGTTACCGTCATCACCACGCAATCTTGACCCGGTCCATATTCCCTTTGGCACGCCAGGACACCACTATGAGCCATGAAATCGAACTAAAGCTCGCCCTCGGACAGCATGGCCCCGACGCGCTGCGCCGCCACCCTCGCCTGGCCGGCGCCGACAGCCAGCGCAAGACGCTGATCAATACCTACTTCGACACCCCTGAAGATGACCTGAAAAAGGCACGCGTCGCCCTCCGGCTCAGGAAGATCGGCGACCAGTGGCTGCAGACCTTGAAAACCAGTGGCCAGGGCAGCTCCGGCTTGTCCACCCGTGGCGAGTGGGAGTGGCAGGTAGACGGCGACCAGCTGGACCTCGACGGTCTGCGTGACTTGCCGCCCTTTCAGGCGCTGGCCGATGACGTCGATATCGATGTGCTGCTGTCGCGCCTGAGGCCTCGCTTCACCACCAACTTCCAGCGCCAGCTGTGGTGGGTAGACAGCGATGGCAGCCAGATCGAAGTCGCCCTCGACGAGGGCTCCATCGAGGTGGGCGAGGCCTGCTGCGTCATTCGTGAGCTGGAGCTCGAACTCAAGCAGGGTGAGGCGTCGCGCCTGCTCGAACTGGCCGAGGGCTTCGCTGAAAGCGTGCCGCTGCGGCCTTCGGACTCGAGCAAGGCCGCACGCGGCACCGCCCTCACCCAAGGCTGGCAACTGCCCCCTGGCAGAGGACCACAGGATCGCCTGCACCAGGTGGTCGTTGCTCTGGATGCCTACGCAGATACCCAGCAGCAGCGCTGGTGCAAGGCCGCCTGCGAGGCGCTTGGACACCTAGCCGAGGACAGCGACAGTGCCGACATCAGCCGCGACGCTCACAGCTTGCGCGACGCGTTGCAGCAGGCACCGCAGGAGCAGGATTGGCTCACCTCGGAGATGGGAGCACTATTGTTGCGGTTGGGTCGCCGGCTACCCCAGAGCGTCGAGATGGAGTAACGTCAGTGACGAGGTGGCGCGCCGTCTACGGCGCGACCACCCCAGGCCTGTGTCCCGATCGATCAGGCCCTGTGTCGAGCAGCCCTTGTATCGAACAGACCCTGGCCGATACAGATCATGATCACGCTTATGTCTCGTACCACTGTCTCTCGGCCCTATCTCTCAGCCCTATCTATCAGCCCTATCTCCCACTACAGCGAAAGGAAAGCGCCCGTGATCAATGGCCATAAGCCGGCTGCCGAAGGCCTCAAGACTCGCGTGTTTCAGATCATCTTCGAGTCCGACACGCGCCTTGCCAAAGGCTTCGATATCGCCCTGATCACGGCCATTCTCCTCAGCGTGCTGGTAGTGGTGCTTGAGAGTGTGGATGGACTGCGCGCCGAGCATGGAGAGCTGTTTCGCTCGCTGGAATGGACCTTCACGATTCTCTTCACTATCGAGCTTGGCCTGCGGCTCTACTGCCTGGAGCGCCCACTCAACTACTTGAAGAGCTTCTACGGCGCCGTTGACCTGATCGCGATCCTGCCAAGTTGGCTGGCGCTCCTGATTCCCGGCGCACAGTCGCTGATCGTGATTCGTCTGCTCAGAAGCCTGCGCATCTTCCGAGTACTGCGACTGATGGAGTTCGTCGGCGAAGGCAGGTTGCTGATCGATGCCCTGAAACGCAGCGGCCATCAGATCTTTCTGTTTCTGTTCACCGTGTTCATGCTGGTCACGATCTTCGCCTCCCTGATGTACTTGATAGAGCCCAGGGAAGCGGGCTTCACCAGTATCCCCGTCGCCATCTACTGGGCGGTGGTCACGCTGACCACCGTCGGCTATGGCGATATCTCACCGGTCACACCGCTGGGCCAGGCGATCAGTGTGGTGGTCATGCTGATCGGCTACTCGATCATCGCGGTGCCCACCGGCGTGTTCTCCGCCGAGGTCATCCGTTCGATCCGATCAGACCGCTACTCGGACGAGGCCTGCCCTGGCTGCGGCCATGACCGTCATGAGCAGCGGGCCAAGTACTGCCTGATCTGTGGCACCTGGCTGGACGAGGAAACGCCGGACCCCAACGCCCCAGAGCCAGAACCCGAACCCGAACCCGAACCTGAGTCTGAATCAGAGGGCGACGCGGGCGATGAACAAACGCCCAGCCCTGCTGACGACAAATAGACAGCTCGCACTCACCATGCCTCGGGGCAGGCTTCCCCGGGGCAACTCCGGCTCGCCTACTCGGTGAACGGCGCAACATCCCCACGGCCTTCACGCACGATGACGGGCGGCATCTCGCGCAGGTCGATGACGCTGGTGGGCTCGAGCGTGCAGGCCCCGGCATCGATGATCAGGTCGAGATGCGCACCGAAGCGGTCACGAATCTCTTCCGGATCGGTCATAGGCAGCGTCTCGTCCACGGGAATCAGGGTCACGCTCATCAAGGGTTCGCCCAGCCGCTCCAACAGCGCTCTCGATATCTCGTGGTCCGGCACCCGCACGCCGATCGAGCGGCGCTTGGGATGCAGCAACAGCCGGGGCACTTCCGTGGTGGCGTTGAGGATAAAGGTGTAAGCACCAGGCGTATGAGCCTTGAGCAAGCGGAAGACGGCATTGTCCACCTTGGCATAAGTACCGATCTCGGACAGGTCCGAACACACCAGGGTGAAATTGTGCTTGTCATCCAACGAGCGCAGCCACTTGATCTTCTCGATGGCCTTCTTGTCACCCAGATGACAGCCCAGGGCATAGCCCGAATCCGTCGGATAGGCCACCACGCCCCCCTTGTGGATGATCTCCACCGCGCGATCGATCAAGCGCTTCTGGGGGTTGTCCGGGTGTATCTGAAAATACTGAGTCATGTCGCCTCCCTGGCGATGCAATAGAGCGTATGTAATGACAGCAGCGCATCAGGCATCCCGGGCATCCGCTGTCTTTCAGGCCTTGCTGTGAGCCTAGACCGAATTGCTCCGGACGGCGTCCTCGCTCACGCCGCTCAGGCGGTCCACCGAGACAGCTGCGGATGGGTCCATACCGGCCGCACGGCAGTGCGCGGGACCGCCGTCATGGTACCTGGCGCCAGATGCCCCCCAGGAAAATGAAAATCGCTGCCGAGGGATCCATATATGTCGCGTTCCATCAGCTGTCGCGCCAGATCCCGCGTGACGTCTGGATTCTGGGAACCGCTGACCAGTTCGGCTGCCTGTCCGCCAGCCGCACAGAACTCATCCAGCAGCAGACCACGCTTGCGCCGGGTCAGCTTGTAGCGCAAGGGATGAGCCAGCACCGCAACGCCGCCACTATCGAGGATCCATTCGACGATTTCCGACAGATACGGCCAATGCGATTTCACGTCACCTATCTTGCCGTTGCCCAGATACTTGCCAAACGCGGTCGGCAGATCGGCCACCAGTCCCTCGGCGACCATGACATGGGCAAAGTCCGGGCGATTGAGCGGACGATCACTGCCGGCCCAGGCACGCGCCTTGGCCAGCCCGTCGCTCAGCCCGATGCGCTCCAGCCGCTTGGCGATAGTGTCGGCGCGTTTTTCCCGCGCCAGCGCCTGCCCGGCCAGACCGCTTTCGAGCAGGGGACCGGCGCCACCAGGCAGCAAGCCCACCACATGGATATTGATCCCCCGCCACTGGCAGGAAAGCTCCGTGGCCGGCAGCAGTGACATGCCCAAGTCGCGGGCACGCTGGCCCGCCTCATCCACCCCAGCCAGGGTGTCATGATCGGTGAGAGCGACGTGGCTCAGCCCTTTCTGATGGCAAAGGTCCATCAGCGCAGTGGGTGCGAGAGCGCCATCCGAGGCCGTGGAATGCATGTGGAGGTCAACGGCGAGGGGCGCGCCTTCGAAGGTATCAACCAGCGCAGCGCGGCTGTCCAGCGCCGGCGTATCAGCAAGCGCAGGGGTATCAAAAAGGGAAGGCATGGGACAGGAAACTGGCTCCTCGACATGACGCCGGGCGGCGACTTTGACAGAATATGCCGTCCATGGTGCGCGTGGCGCCCGCCACGGTCAATGCTGACGCCCTGAACGCCAGCCTGTGCTGCCGCTCCCGTGACCGGTTCAACGGGCATTTACCTGTCCGCGCCGACGCCATCCGGTAATGCCAGTTAGCCTGCCCCAGCTGTCACGCTCGGGCCCTAATCGAGGAAGATGCGATGCTCTACGCTATCATCAGTGAAGATGTGGATAACAGCCTGGAACGGCGCCTGGCCGCGCGACCGGACCATCTGGCCCGCCTTGAAGCGCTGCGTGACGAAGGACGACTGGTGTTGGCTGGCCCGCACCCCGCCGTCGACAGCGACAACCCTGGAGATGCCGGATTCAGCGGCAGTCTGGTCGTGGCCGAATTTGCCGACCTGGCCACCGCCCAGGCCTGGGCGGACGCCGATCCCTACGTGATCGCGGGCGTCTACGCCAACGTCAGCGTCAAGCCTTTCAAGAAGGTCCTGCCCTGAACCAGGCACGCGCGACCCCGACACGTCGGTCGGGGCGCCATCACCCCTGAATCCAACGCAGCACCCTGTCAGCCAGCAAGCCAATGCGTCAGGCGTTCCGCTACCAGATCCTGGAGCCCCTCGCTGCGACGGCGCAGACGCCATTATCCACAGCAGCTTGTTCACAGAGACTGTGGAAAAGTCTGTTGAAACGCCGCGGACGCATTGCTGCAGCCCTGCTGTCACGCTTATGACAGCAAGATGATCATTTCTTGACCAGCTCCCACCCGCAGGAACCGATAGCCGTGACCCACGCTCCCGACGGCCTTCCCGCCCTGACCTCCGCAACGCCGGCCGAGCTTGAATGGCGTGAGGAAAGCAGCGGCCTGAGCCCGCACTCACGCGTCTTCGACGACGTCTACTTCTCCCGCCATGACGGTCGCGCGGAGACCGAGCACGTGTTCATTCACGCCAATCACCTGCCCCAGCGATTCCAGGAATGGACCCTGGAGCGGCCCTTCGTGATCGGCGAGACAGGCTTCGGTACGGGTTTGAATATGCTGTGTGCCTGGCAAGCCTTTGACCAGCACGCCCCCGCCGGTGCTCGCCTTCACCTGGTGTCCACTGAGCGCTACCCCATGTCCGCCGCTGACCTTGCCCAAGCGCTGGCGGGGTGGCCAGACCTGGCGGATCGCGCCGCCGCGCTCATCGAGGCCTGGCCTGAACCGGTCATCGGCGTTCACCGATTGACGCTGTCCCCGCGGGTGACTCTGGACCTCCACATCGGGGACAGTAGCGAGCGCCTGGCATTGCTGGATGGCCGAGTGGATGCCTGGTTCCTGGATGGCTTCGCCCCGGCCAAGAACCCTGACATGTGGCAACCCGCGCTGTTTGAGCAGATGGCGGCGCGCTCGCGCCCAGGCGCGACGTTTGCCACCTTCACCTGCGCGGGTATCGTCAAGCGTGGCCTCAAGGCAGCGGGCTTTCAGTGGCGCAAGGTCCCAGGCCATGGACGTAAACGCGAGATGCTGGCCGGCGAGATCGACACGCCCCCAGCCGACAAGCGGCGTCAGGCCACCCCCTGGTATAGCCCACCGCCAGCTCTGCCCCATCGCCGGGTGGCCATCATCGGCGCCGGGATCGCCGGCTGTGCCACCGCCGAGGCGCTGGCTCGCCGTGGTATCGAGGTCACCTTGATCGACAGCACTGCGCCCGGGGCCGGGGCGTCGGGCAACGAACAGGGCGCCCTCTACGTCAAGCTGGCGGCCGATACCAACCACCAGAGCAGGGTCTACCTGGCTGGTCTGCTCTATAGCCAGCGTTGGCTGGCTCGGCTCGACGGCGAGGGTCAACTGTGGTCACCCTGTGGCGTGCTGCAGCTGGCTCATGGGGACCGCGAGGCTCGTCGTCAGCGGCGCTTCCTCGAGCATCACCCGCTGCCGCACTCGGTGGTGCATTCGATCGATGCCGCGCAGGCATCACAACTGGCAGGAGTGCCTGTGACAGCGGGTGGGCTCTGTTATCCCGGAGCGGGCTGGGTCAAGCCACGCGCCCTGTGCGAGTTTCTGGTCGCACGTCCTGGCGTGAACCTCGTGAAGGCCCAGATCCACGATCTGAGGGCGTCAGACCAGGGCTGGCGTCTGCTCGGCACCGCAGCGGATGGCAGTCAGGTGGCGGTTGACGCAGACCAGGTCGTCATCGCCACTGCCCACCAGGCAAACCAGTTCGCGTATACCCAGGGGCTGCCGCTGCAGCCGGTCAGAGGCCAGGTCAGTCGCTGGCGACTGCCCCCCGACGCGCCGGCGCCGCAACGGGTCGTCTGCGCAGGCGGCTATGTGGCTCCGCCCCTGGAGGGCGTACTGACCTTTGGCGCCACCTTCGTCCCCGGCTGCAGCGATGCCGACACGCTGCCAGAGGATCATGCGGCCAATCTAAGAGAACTCGACCAGACCTTGCCTGGCTACACCGACCGGCTGCGTGCACAGGGAATCACGCTAAGTACCGAGTCTCTCGACGGTAGAGGTGGCGTACGTTGCGCCAGCCCTGACAAGAGCCCCTACGCAGGCCCGCTGCCCGACCAGCAGGCCTGGGTCGAGGACTATGCGGTACTGGAAAAGGACGCCACCCGAGTGCCTGATACACCAGGTCGTCACCATCGGGGGCTCTGGATCAGCGCCGCCCACGGCTCCCGTGGCCTGGCCAGCGCGCCACTGTGCGCTGAGGTGCTGGCATCACGCATCTGCGACGAACCGCTGCCACTAGAAGCGCCACTGGCCGACCATCTGCACCCCGGGCGCAGGGTGATCAGAGACATCATTCAAGGCAAGCGTCGCCACTGATACCCGCCCTTGCTGCACTGGGGGATCGCCAGCGAAGGGGCGCTAGACGTGAGTCGAGCGTCCCTTCGCTGTTTAGATATCGCCTTCTTCCTCGTCGTCAGCCAGATCCCTGCCAAAGGCACGCCACTGGGCCAGTGTCAGCACTTCGGTACTCTCGGTCTCCAGGTCGTGGGCGATGATCAACTCTGAGCGCTCCAGCTGGGCCTTGAGTTGCTTGACCCAGCCGTGCATGCCTTCCCCTGTGTCTGTGGTGTCGTAGCCCTGACGAGTCACAAAGCTCTCGAGCAGTGCATCGAGGGTCTCGCCAGGCAGCATCCGATACGGCACTTCCACGAAGCGACTCATGCGTCCTCCTTATCGCTCGCTTCCCATTGCGCTAGACGCTCGAGAAACGTGGCTTCATCGATGACCGGGACACCGGCTTGTTCGGCCTTGGCCAGCTTGCTTCCCGCACCGGGACCAGCCACCAGGCAATGGGTCTTCTTCGAGACGCTACCCGAGACCTTGGCACCGAGCGCCTGCAGGCGCGCCTTGCCCTCATCCCGCGTCATGGTTTCCAGGGTGCCGGTCAATACCCAGGTCTGGCCTTCCAGCGGTGTTGCCTGCTCGCTGACGCTGATCTCGTCCCAGCGGACTCCAGCCTCCAGCAACGCCTTGATGGTATCGACGTTGTGCTCCTGGTCGAAAAAGGTGGCCACATGCTTCGCCACCACCGGCCCTACGTCCTCGACGGCTTCCAGGGCCTCCCCATCGGCCTGCATCAGGGCCTCCAGACTGCCAAAGTGGCTAGCCAGGTTGGCCGCGGTGGCTTCACCCACTTCGCGTATCCCTAGCGCATAGATGAACCGACCCAGCGTTGTGTCTTTCGAGCGCTCGAGCGCCTTGACCAGATTGGTCGCGGACTTCTCCGCCATGCGAGGCAGCCCGGCAAGCTCCGGTGTCGTCAGCGAGAACAGGTCCGCCGGCGTCTTGACCATGTCACGATCCACCAGCGCCTCGATCAGCTTCACCCCAAGCCCATCGATATCCAGCGCGCGACGTGAGGCGAAGTGCTTGAGCGCTTCCTTGCGCTGGGCAGCGCAGTAAAGCCCGCCGGAGCAGCGAGCCACCGCCTCGCCCTCGATACGCTCGATCTCGGACTCACAGACCGGGCAATGCTGGGGAAAGGCGATGTCTTGGCCCTCGCCGTCGGCGGCAGCCTCGACCACCCGAACCACCTGAGGAATAACGTCCCCTGCGCGCCGAATAGCGACACGATCGCCAATGCGCACACCCAGGCGCGCAATCTCGTCCGCGTTGTGCAGGGTCGCATTGGACACCGTGACGCCTGCCACGCTGACAGGCTCCAGTCGCGCCACTGGGGTGATGGCGCCGGTTCGGCCGACCTGGAACTCGACATCCTTCAAGGTGGTGGTCTGCTCCTGGGCGGGAAACTTGAAGGCTATCGCCCAGCGTGGCGCGCGGGAGACGAACCCCAGCTCCCGCTGCAGGCGCAATTCATCCACCTTGATCACCACGCCATCGATGTCCACATCCAGGGAATCGCGGCGCTCGCCAAGGCGCCGGCAGTAGTCGATCACCCCCTCGGCGCCGGTGACCACCTCGAGGTCACGGCTGACCGGAAGCCCCACCGCTGCCAGTGAGTGCATCAGCTCACTGTGGGTCCTGGCGCCCTGATCCGGCTCCAGCCTGGCGACCTGATAAGCGCTGAATTCCAGGGGACGCTTGGCCGTCACTCTGGGATCGAGCTGACGCAGACTACCGGCGGCGGCGTTGCGGGGATTGGCGAAGACCTTGCCATCCTGCTCCCGCGCCCTTTCGTTCATGGCTTCAAACTCCCGGTGGCGCATGACCACCTCGCCACGCACCTCCATCAGGCTAGGTGCCTGGTCACCGCGCAAGCGCAGCGGAATCGACTTGAGGGTCTTGAGGTTGGACAGAATTCCCTCTCCGGTGCGGCCATCTCCGCGGGTGGCGCCGCTGACCAGCACACCCTGCTCGTACACCAGCGACACGGCGGCGCCATCCAGCTTCGGCTCGCAGACAAACGACAGCGCCTCAGGCGAGAGCTCCAGCCGTTCGGCCACGCGGTTCACGAAGGCGCGAAGCTCCTCATCGTCAAAGGCGTTGTCGAGGGATAGCATCGGCAGCGCATGGGTGACTTCCGGAAATCCATCGGCAGGCTTGGCCCCCACCCGCTGGGTCGGGGACTGCGGGCTGGCGAGGTCGGGGTGCGCCTGCTCGAGCTCGCTCAATCGACGCAATTTGCGGTCATACTCGATGTCCGGCAGACGCGGATCATCCAGCACGTAGTAGCGATAGTTGGCGTCATCGAGTTCGGTGCGCAGTTGCGCCACCTCGTCGCGAATCGAAGCGTCGGTGGTCATGTCAGCCCTTTGGCGAATAGCAAACGTCTTGGTCTGGCACCATTTTACCCCATGCCCCTCGGGAAAAAACCGCTGCGGGACCGCTCTCGCCAGACGACGCAAATGCAAGCGGCCCCGTGTTTTCACGGGGCCGCTTTCTCTTTACTGCTGACTTGACCGGCTGTCTGGTATCGCTGTCACGGTGGCAGTCTTCGCCATGCATCACGCCGTAGCCGTCGGTCGATGGAGAACGAGCGTCGCCGCTCCTCTCAGTTGACCTGGTAGCGATGC
Organism: Halomonas sp. DP5Y7-2; assembly: GCF_019802025.1. Lineage (NCBI taxonomy): Bacteria > Pseudomonadati > Pseudomonadota > Gammaproteobacteria > Oceanospirillales > Halomonadaceae > Halomonas > Halomonas sp. DP5Y7-2. The sequence continues at coordinate 104,825 of NZ_JAHVHY010000002.1, forward strand.
AGACGATGCCTGCGCTCGAACTCCTGCACGCGCTGACGAGCGAACTCCACGGTTTGAGCGGTCATTACACTGCGGTTTTCATCCTTCAGCTCGCCCCCCATGTGGCGCACGATCACCATGGCGGTCTCGACCATGGCCTCAAAGGCAGCCGAGCTGTCCTTGGCGCTGGGTAGCGGCATCAACAGGGTGATGCCCGGGGTCGTGAAGTCGTCCATCGCCTCGATCGGGAAGGTGCCCGGCTTGAGCACGTTCACCATGGAGAACTGCAGGGCGCTGCCCTCGTCCTCGGTCTCGAACCGGTGGAAGATCCCCATCTCACGACTGTAGCGCAGGCCGCAGGCCATCATCAGCTCTAGCAGCGTTGTGCCGGGGAAGCCGTTCTCATCACGGGACATGACGCTGATGACGATGATTTCCTCGGCGTTGCTGAGACTGTCACGGGCGTGCTCGGCATTGACATCATGACGAAGCGCCTTTTCCAGCACAGGATGCGGGCGTACCTTGCCGCCGTGCCCGCTATCGAAACCTTCGTCGTAAGCGGCATAACCACTACCATCCTCGACGTCAAACTCGGGCTCGGGAACCTCTGCTTCCCAGCGCGGCTCGGCCGCTGGTGCCTGGTGGGAGGCCTGAAGCGTCTGCTCGTGCTCGGCTGTTGCCCGCTGGCGCTCGGCTGTTGTCCGCTCGCGCTCGGACCGCTTCAGCGCAGCTTCCCGCTCTGCGGCCAGGTGCTGTCGCTCTGCCTGCTCGCGTTCCCGCTTGGCGGCGTTTTCGGCATCCTGCTCGGCCTTGCGCTTGGCAGCTTCTGCTTTCTGCTCAGCCTTGAGGCGGGCCTTTTCCGCTTTCTGCTGTTCACGCCGTTCGCGGCGCTCGCTGACGCTCTTCTGCAACGAGGCGCCAAAGCGCTGCATGGAGCTTCCCATACGGCGTGAGCGATCCTTGAGCGAGTCACCCATGCCCTCGAAGTCGACCAGGCGATACTGATCTTCGTCGAAGTCTTCATGATCTTCAGGATCGGCAGCCAGGTGCATGGCGTTCGGGTCGCGTCTTGCGGTGCGCTCTTCCGCACCCTTGACGCCAGCTTCACCAGTGGTGTCGCTATCGTCAGCGGTGGCAGACAGCACCGGCTCGCGACGATCCCCAGCATCGGCCGAACCAGCCGCTTCTGCGTCCACGTGCGCCGCCGGTGTCTCGGCAACGCTCGGGGTGTTGGCGGGTGGAGCCTCTGACGCTTCTGGGGCCTCGCTCGGGATAGCGGGTGCAGGGGCTTTTTCTTCAACACCAGCCGCAGGCGCTGTCCTTTCAACCTCAGCGTCAACACCAGCCGCAGGCGCTGTTCTATCCACCCCAGCCGCAGGCGCTGACCTTTCAACCTCAGCCGCAGGCGCTGTCGTTTCAACCTCGGCGTCAACACCAGCCGCGGGCGCTGTTCTATCCACCCCGGCCGCAGGCGCTGTTGTTTCAACCCCAGCCGCAGGCGCTGTTCTATCCACCCCAGCCGCAGGCGCTTTTTCTTCAACCCCAGCCGCAGGCGCTTGAGCAGTCGTCACCCCAGCCCTACCACGGTGGGCCTGACTGGAGCGGAATTCGGACAATACCCGAGAAGGTCCAGGATGCTCCTGGCGCTCAAGCTTGGGTTTGGGCTGCACACTGGAGAAATCGGCGGGCTTGATCACCCGAGCCCCTCCGTTGGGCAGCTCCCAATTGATTTCTTCCTCGCGCGCTCTCTCTTCGGGGTCATCCAGATCAGTGCCCCCGTCTACTGTGTCACGTCTGGCGGACACATTGACGCCAGGATGGCCCGCAACGGCGGCCTCCTGTGCCTGGCTTCGATCCAAGCCAGCGTCATCGAGAACGTCTCCCTGCACCTCATCCAGGCGGGGAGTGCGACGTTGGCGCTGCAGGCGACGCGCCCCATCGATAACGATGAGGGTCACCAGTGCCAGCCCCAGAATGATCAGCCACTCTCTTAGTTCCATGGGTCGTCATGCCTTTGCTAAGGCGCCATGCCTGATGGTTGTCCGTCAACAGCATAGCGTGATTGCGAAAAAAAGGGCCACTTTTTTGTTTGTCAAGCGTCGGATTTTTTCCGCTCTTCTCGACAATGCCCTTCGCATTCGCCCTTCCAACTCCCTTTGCTTACCTTGCCATGCAGCATCATGGTCTTATTGGGACACCCTATTATAACCGCCTTTAAAGTGCATCATGCTTCTGCCAAAGCCGCAGCTTCGTCAACGCCAACAGACACCAGACGAGAGACACCGGGCTCCTGCATGGTGACACCCATCAATCGTTCCCCGGCTTCCATGGCGATCTTGTTATGGGTGATATAGATAAACTGCACGCTGTCGGACATCTCCTTCACCAACTTGGCATAGCGGCCAACATTGGCATCGTCCAGAGGTGCATCCACTTCATCCAGCATGCAGAACGGTGCCGGATTCAATTGGAAGATCGCAAATACCATCGACAGCGCGGTGAGGGCTTTTTCTCCCCCTGACAGCAAATGAATGGTGCTGTTCTTCTTGCCCGGTGGTCGTGCCATGATCGCCACGCCGGTCTCCAGCAAATCCTCGCCTGTCAGGGTCAACCATGCGGCTCCGCCCCCAAAGACTCGCGGAAAAAGAGACTGCAGCCCGGCGTTGACCCGCTCGAAGGTATCGCGGAAACGGGCACGGGTCTCCTGGTCAATGCGCCGAATCGCCTTGTCCAGTGTCTCCAACGCTTCATTCAGCTCGGCCTGCTGCGCCTCCAGATAGTCGCGCCGCTCGGCCTGCTGCTCGTACTCCTCGATGGCCGCCAGGTTGATGGCACCCAGCCGCCGGATCTTCTCACCCAGCTCTTCCAACCGGGTCTGCCAGGCCGATTCGGTGGCATTCGGGTCGAGCTGCTCGGTCAATGCCGCCGCATCGTGCCCCAACTCCTTGAGCTGTTCGTCCTGGGTCTCGGCCTTCAGCGCCAGCGCCTGCACCTGCATGCGCGCTTCCTGCAGCCGCTCACGAACCCCGTCCAGGTTACGTTCATGGGTCTGTCGCGCCTGCTCGTCATCCCTCAGGCGCTCAACCAGCGCGGCCGCTCTGGCCCGGGACTCGTTGAGCTGACGCTCCTCCTGCTCACGCCGATGCAGCAACTCATCCAGTTGCTCACGACGCTCTTCATCAGGCTCATGCAGGCCTTCGCGGGCCTCTTCAAGCTCTGCCACACGCTCTTCCAAGCGTGCACGGGTATCCCCCGCACGGCCCTGCTGCTCGGCCAGGCCGGCTCTTTCGGTGGTCAGCCGCTGGTGCTCCAGCGTCAGTTGCTGAGCCCGTTCGGCCAGCGGGCGTTGGCGAGAACGCAACGTGGCGAGACGCTCGCGGGCCTCGCTGCGGGAGCGCTCGAGGCGCTCGCGTACGCTGGCGCCGTCTTCGAGGCGGGCCATCGCCGTTTGCCACTGCTCGCGCATTTCCTCGATGGCGAGCCGCGCCTCTTCATCTGCCTCACTGAGTCCTTCCAGCTCTTCGTGGATCTCCGCACCCCGACGTGAAAGGTGCTCCAGCCGGCTGGCCAGGCCGCTGTCCTGAACCGCCAGCTGCTGCCGCTGCTGGTCGAGCTCGCGCTCGGCAAGACGCAGCTGCTCAAGCTCGTGCTCGGCCTGGTCCATGGCCTGCTGGGCGCTTTCCCGTGCCTCGTCCAGCGCCTCCAACCGCTGCGCTTCCTGCGCCAACGACTCGCTGGCCTCACTCAGCCGTGCGCGACTGACCAGCAACGCGTCAGGACCTTCCCCGTGACCGCGCTGGCGCGCCCAGTCAGGTCCTAGCCACAGACCGTCAGCCGACATCAGGCTGTCGCCGGGATCAAGCTGGGACCGAGCCTGCCAAGCGGCGTCGCGGGACTCGACGCAGCGAATTCGCGACAGCCAGCTGGCCGCGGCACCGGCTCCGGACACCTTGGCTGCCAGGCTATCGCCCGGGGGCGACCCTGGGGAGGCAGACGACAGCAAGGCGAGTTCCGCGTCCAGGGGCTCGCCCAGGGCATTGCGCAGGCTGCTGTCAGGCGCTAGCCGAGCCTTGAGCCAGGGCGCCAGCACCCATGACACCACCTCTTCCCAGCCGGGCTCGACCACCAACTGCTCGCCCAGGCGCGGGGCCTGGTCAAGCTGATGGGCGGCGAGATGGCGGTCGAGCCCTTCGTCGTGGTCGGCCAGGGCGGCCTCGATCAATGCCTCCAGCGAGGCGATTTCACCGGTCAGGGCGCTGTGCCGTGAGCGAGCCTGCTCCCGGGAGGCATCATGCTCGGCGATCTGGCGGCGACTGACGTCACGCTGCTCACTGACACTCTCTCGACGTTGCTCGAGCTCCTGGGCGCGGGCGTCATGCTCGGACAGCTGCGCACGCACTTCGTCGCGCTGAGCACTCAGTTCGGACAGGTCGGGCAACTCACCCAGCTGCTGACGCCGCTTGGTCTGATCGCCAGCGATTCGCTCCAGCCGCGCCTCCAGTTCGCGCAGCCGATCCTGGGTACGCTCGGCCTCATGACTGTCCCCACGCCAGCGTTCGTTGAACGCTTCCCACTCGGCATCGGCGTCTTCTACCGCGGGCTCGGCTTCCTCCAGCGCTGCCTCGAGCTCGGCCAGTTGTTCGGCCAACTCTTCCTGCTCGGGTCCCAGTGTCTCTAGCCGGTCATCCAGGGCCGCCAGACGTTCGCTGTCGGTCTCCCCCAGGCGATCCAGCTCACCTAGCTCGCGCCTGGCACTCTCAAGATCTCGGGCGAGCTGTTGATCCCGGGTGCGGGTATGCTCGAGCTCCTGTTCCAATCTAGCGATGGCGGTGGTGGTCTCGTAGAACCTCGCCTGACGCTGGTCCAGCTCAGAGGCCAGGCCGTCGTGCTCGGCACGCGCCTCTTCCAGGCGCGTCTCGCACTGGCGCATGCCCAGCACCTCGCGCTCGACGGCGGTTTCCAGCTCGCGTACTCGACTGTCCTGCTCGGTCTGGGCGGCTCGCAGGGCACGCCCCCGCAACAGCGCCAACTCCCCCTTGACCCGATGCTCTTCCTGCTTGAGCGACTGATACCGTTTGGCGGCTTCTGCCTGTCGCTTGAGTCGCTCGAGCTGCTTGTCGAGCTCTTCTCGAATATCGTCCAGACGATCCAGGTTTTCCTGGGTCCGACGCATGCGATTTTCCGTCTCGCGTCGTCGTTCCTTGTACTTGGAGATACCGGCCGCCTCTTCGAGGGTAGAACGCAGCTCCTCGGGCCGAGCTTCGATCAGCCGCGAGATCATTCCCTGGCCGATGATGGCGTAGGATCTGGGACCAAGGCCGGTCCCCAGGAACAGATCGGCGATATCGCGGCGACGGCACTTCTGGCCATTGAAGAAATAACTGGACTGGGCGTCACGGGTGACCTGGCGCTTGACCGATATTTCGGCGTACTGGGCGTAGACGCCCCCCATGGTCCCGTCACGGTTATCGAACGTCAGTTCAATGGATGCCATGCCCACGGGTTTGCGCCCGGTGGAGCCATTGAAGATGACGTCGGTCATCGACTCGCCGCGCAGGGTCTTGGCCGAGGATTCACCCATGACCCAGCGCACGGCATCGATGATGTTCGACTTGCCGCAGCCATTGGGACCGACGATCGCGGTCATGTTGCTGTCGAAGGGCACCGTGACCGGGTCGACAAAGGACTTGAAGCCGGCCAGCCGGATCGACGTCAGACGCATGGGTTATTCAATCACTTGATCGATGACAAGCGTGACAGGATCCTGATCCGAGGCCCCCACTGCAACCCCTTCACGCTGTCCCATCAGATCACCGGGCTGCGGCTGCGCCTGACCGCTGGGTGAGACCCGTGCCAACAGGCGTACTTGGTCGACATCCTCCAGGCTGGCCATCGGCGACATGGCATCACCGGCATCCAGGGTAATGCTCGCTGGCAGCTCGGCCAGGGTCAGGCGCTGGATCGCCAGAGGAGGAAGCTTGCCGTCGCTGTCACGGGCCACCACGAACACGGTGGTGGATGGGGGCAGCCGGTCGGTCTGCAGCGTTTGTGCCAGAGACAGGCGAATGCGAATGGCGTGCTGACCCGCCGGAGCGAGACGTTGCTCCGCCTGGGCCACGCCCTGCCGCATGGCTTCCTGCAGGGGGGAGCCGTCTGCGGCGGACAGACCTCTGCGCCAGTACCCCAGGGCCGCCTGATAATCATCCTGCTGAAAGGCCTCGACTCCCAGGAACCACATGGCGGAGGGCAGGTTCGGCGCCTCACGACTGGCCTCCCGTGAAAGCGCCAGGATACGCTCGTTCAACCGCCCTTCGTTGGTGAAGTACTCCATCTTGGCCAGCTCACCAAGCCACCAGGGGGAGCGCCCTTCCAGCGCCAGCACCCGCTCGATGGCCTGACCGGCCTCGCGGTAGGCGCCGCTATCTCGGTAGAGGGGATAGAGGGTTTGCCACACGCGGGGATTGTCGGGCTGGCGGTCGGCCTGGGCCTCAAGGCGCTCCAGCATCAGCGCCAGGCTGGCCGCGGGGTCGTTACGCACCTCTTCGATGGTGTGATAAAGCACCAGATCGCCTTCGGCACCTTCGCGCTGATACCACACCACACTGGTCACGATGACCAGCAGCAGCACCACAGGAATCGCCAGCTTGCCCGATCCCGCTGACTTGAGCGGAGCCCGCTTTAGCCGTTCGGTATCGTCGAGCAGCGCACGCTTCAGTTCGCTGACATCCTCATCGAAACGGGTAGCGTCAATGTCGCCGCGAGACCTGGCGGCCTCAAGCGAGGCCAGGCGACGGCGATACACCGCCACATTCTGGGCAGCCGCATCGTCGTTGGCTTCCAGCTCGCGCTGACGTTGCTCCAGAGACGCCGCTCGCCGTAGAGGCAGGATCAGCAGCCAGGCAGCCGGTAACAGTAACAGGGCAAAGGCGAGCCACAGCAGCGTCATGAGCGTCTCTCTCGATCAATCAGTTCGTCCAGACGGGCCTGCTCTTCGGCAGACAGCTGCCGGACACTCACCCGACGGCGAGAGCGAATGATGGCCCACAGCGCCAGCCCGCCGACCACCACCAACGCCCCAGGCAGCCCCCACAGCAGCAGGGTGCGACCTTCCAGCCGGGGGTTGTAGAGCACGTAGTCGCCAAACCGCTGGACCATGAAGTCGATAATTTCCTTGTCAGACCTGCCGTCATTCAGCTGTTCATAGACCTTGTCACGCATGTCCGCGGCAATCGGCGAGTTGGAGTCTCCAATGGCCTGGTTCTCGCACTTGGGGCAGCGCAAGGTCGCCGTTAGCGACTGATAGCGCTGCTCCGTCACCGGACTTTCAAAGCGACGCACTTCAATCGCTTCTGCCATTACCGGCAGGGCCAGCAGCCAGCCCGTCAACAGCAGCACGCTGGCCAGCCAAGGGTGACCTTGAGAAGGTGCCTTCAGCGCCATTTCTCCACCTCCGGCATAATGATGCTCTCCACGTCATCAGCAGTGATGTAACCGGTGTGGTGGTAGCGAATGATACCGTCTGCGTCTACCAGAAACGTCTCGGGAGCCCCGTAAACGCCGAGATCAAAGCCCAGGCTGCCCAGTGGATCAAACACGTTGAAGGCAAAAGGGTTACCGAACTGGGTCAGGAACGCCTGGCCCTGCGCGCGCTTTTCCGCATCGCTGGCAGCGGTCTCCTTGTAGTCGACACCGATCAAGCGCACGCCTCGGTCCGCCAGGTCCAGAAGCTGCGGCATTTCCTGGCGACAGGTGGGACACCAGCTGCCCCACACGTTGACCAAGGTCACCTCTCCCTTGATATCCCCTTCATCCACGCGCTGCTGGGGATTATCCAGCGTGGTCAGCTCGAAGGCGGGAAACTCGCGCGCCATCAGCGCCGACTCTCTGTCGAAGGGGTTGATCGACAGCCCCTGATACAGGAAGGCTCCCAACACCAGAAACAGCACCAGTGGCACCAATAGTAGTAGCCGTCGTTTCATGCCCGCACTTCCTTGGAGGTGACCTGACTGGCGCTGACCACGCCGGAGCTGGCCGCACTGCTCGACTCGCGCTCAGGTGCACGGGTGCTGAGCTGGCGTCGATAGCGACGGTCCGCCACGGCCATCATGCCGCCTGCCGCCATCAGCAACGCCCCCAGCCACAGCCAGCGAACAAAGGGTTTAATCTGCACCCGCAGCGCCCAGCTGCCATCGTCGAGCTCTTCGCCCATGGCCACATACAGGTCATGGAACAGTCCCGGACGCAGCGCGACCTGGGTCATCGGCATCCCCCTGGCAATATAGAGGCGCTTTTCTGGATGCATCTCGAAGCTCCGCGTGGCGCCTTGGCGGGTCACTTCGATGGTCGCAGCATCGGAGACGAAGTTGGGCCCCCTGCGCTCATCCAGAGCGGTCATGTGGAAACGGATGCCAGCGACATCGACGCTATCGCCGACATTCATCCGCACATTGCGCTCCACCGAATAGTTGGAGACCAGAGCGACACCGACAATCGTGACCGCGAGGCCTAGGTGGCCCAGCACCATGCCCCAGTAAGCTGGCGTCAGGCGCATCACTGCCTGGCGTCGGGAAGCGCCGCGGGAGGTCTTGTCCCACAGGTCCCGTGCCAGCGACAGCACCAGCCACAGGGCTGCCACCAGGCCAATGGACGCCTTGAGATTCCATGCCCCGGTATAGGCGAGCGGTGCCAGCACGCCAATGACCAGCGCAGCGGCTCCCGCCAGCCACAGCCGCGACAGCAGCTCGCGACCACTCATGCGCTTCCAGCGGGCGCTGGGCCCCAGCCCCATGAACACGCATAGCAATACCGTCAACGGCACGAACAAGGCATTGAAGTAAGGCGGCCCCACGCTGATCTTGCCGAGGTTCAGCGCATCCAGCAGCAGCGGATAGACCGTCCCGAGCAGCACCGTCACCGTCATCACCACCAGCAGGATATTGTTGACCAGCAACAGCGCATCCCGAGACAGCCAATTGAAGCCGCCTGGCTGGCTGACCCGCGGCGCACGCAGGGCAAAGATCAGCAACGACAGGCCGACGGTGATACCCAGCAGGACCAGGATGAACAGTCCCCGCGACGGATCATTGGCAAAGGCATGGACCGAGGTCAGAACGCCGGAGCGGACCAGGAAGGTCCCCATCAACGATAGCGAGAAGGTGGTGATCGCCAGCAGCACCGTCCAGCTCTTGAAGGTCCCGCGCTTTTCGGTCACCGCCAGCGAATGGATCAACGCAGTGCCGGCCAGCCACGGCAGCAGGGAAGCATTTTCCACCGGGTCCCAGAACCACCAGCCGCCCCAGCCCAATTCGTAGTACGCCCACCAGCTGCCGAGGGCGATGCCGACCGTGAGGAAAGCCCAGGCGATGTTGGTCCAGGGTCTCACCCAACGGGTCCAGGCGCTGTCGAGACGCCCCCCCAGCAGGGCCGCAATGGCAAAGGCAAAGACCACGCTGAAACCGACATAGCCCATGTACAGCATCGGCGGATGAATGATCAGGCCGACGTCCTGCAGCAGCGGATTGAGGTCTGCACCGTCCGCCGGAATATTGGGCAGCGAGCGCTCGAATGGGTTGGACGTGATCAGCACGAAGGCCAGAAAGCCGACGCTGACCAGTCCCATCACTCCCAGCACCCTCGCCACCATGTCAGGCGGCAGGCGACCCGAGAAGCAACCGACCGCGAAGGTCCAGATTCCCAGGATAAGGCTCCACAGCAGGACCGAGCCCTCGTGGTTGCCCCACACCGCGCTGAACTTGTAATACCAGGGCAGCAACGAATTGGCGTTGTTGGCCACGTTGACCACGCTGAAGTCATCCAGCAGGTAGCTGGCTGTCAGGCAGCCGTAGGCGATCAGCAGAAAGGCCAGCTGGCCGGCCGCCATGGGCCTGGCATAGGCCATCCACAAGGGACGTCGCGTGGCAGCCCCCGCCAGAGGCAGCACCGCTTGCACCACTGCCATCAACAGCGCGATAACCAGCGCATAGTGTCCGATCTCGGGGATCATCTTGATCAGCATGACATCACCTTGGTCTGCCCGGTCTGTGCGTCACTGGGGGGAACCCGGCGCGGCTTGCTTGTAGTCGGCGGGGGAATAGCCGGCCTTTTCAAGCGCCTCGGCAACCTCGGGCGGCATGTAGTTCTCGTCGTGCTTCGCCAGTACCTTGTCGGCAGCGATGATGCCATCACCGGTCAATTTACCGACCACCACGACCCCCTGCCCTTCGCGAAACAGGTCAGGCAGGATGCCGCTGTAGCGGACTTCAACGTCGTCGACATAGTCAGTGACCACGAAGCTGACGTCCAGGCTGTCGCTATCACGCCGCACGCTGCCTTCCTTGACCATGCCTCCGGCCCGCAGCTGGCGGTCGACGGGAGCTTCTCCCGCGGCAATCTGCACTGGACTGAAGAAGAGATTGATATTGGAGCGCAACGCATACAGCGTCAGCCCCACCGCCACCGCACACAGCGCCACCAGCCCGAGCACCAGCAACATCCGATTTCGACGTTTAGCCCTCATGGCGCCCCTCCGTGGACTTCAGCGCCGCGGCGCCTTCTCGCCTGAGTCGACGACGCAGGGTGCGCCGAACGTCACGACTTTCACCACATACCAGCAACACGCTAAGCAGCAGCACCCCCAGAGTGGCACCCCAGGCCGTCCAGACGTAGGGGCCATGGGAGCCCATCTGCCACAACTCAGCCAATGATTCGAATGCCATCACGCATCCTCCTTGAACAGCTCCTTGACCCAGCGCTTGCTGCCTTCGCGGCGTAGAATTTCAGTGCGCGTGCGGGTCAGGGTGAAAGCGGCAAAAAAGGCATAGAAACCCAGCACCATGATCAACAGCGGTAGCCACATCTCGGTAGGCATGGCCGGCCGTTCGGTGAGGGTGAAGCTGGCCGGCTGATGCAGCGTGTTCCACCACTCCACCGAGTACTTGATGATCGGAATGTTGATTACCCCGACCATGGCCAGCACCGAGGCCGCCTTCGAGCCGCTAAGTGGACGCGGAAAGGCGCGCCGGATCAACATCACGCCCACGTACAGGAACAGCAGAATCAGCATCGAGGTCAGGCGCGCGTCCCACTGCCACCAGGTGCCCCAGGTCGGCTTGCCCCAGACGGAGCCTGACAGCAGCGCAATCGCGGTCATGGCGGCGCCCAGGGGCGCCATCATCGCCGCGGCCATGTCGGCGATCTTGACCTTCCAGACCATGAACACGAAGCCTGACGCGGCCAAGGCGATAAAGATCGACTGGGCCAGAAACGCCGCCGGCACGTGGACGTAGATGATGCGAAAGCTGTTGCCCTGCTGGTAGTCGGATGGCGCAAACGCCAGTCCCCAGACGCTCCCCACCACAATCAACGCCAGCGCCAGGCCCCAGCACCATGGTGCCAGCCTGGCCGCGATGCCGTAGAACCAGCGCGGCGACCCCAGTTTGTGAAAGAAGGCCCACATGAGCGTTGTACCTCGATCAAGCGTGAAATCGTGTCGCCGACATCAGCGCATCAGCCATGCACGCTAATGCGCAGTGACGCGGCAATCGCCAACGGTGCACTGGCCAGTGCCAGCGCCAGCATGGCGCCGATCACCGCCAGGTGAGGCAGCCACTCGCCCCCCGACAGCGCCGCCCCCATGGCTCCTGTACCGAAGATCAGGACCGGCATGAACAATGGCAGCACCAACAGCGACAACAGCATGCCTCCGCGGGCCAACCCTACCGTCAATCCAGCGCCAATGGCCCCGATCAGGCTGATGCAGCCGCTGCCCACGGCCAGGGTGACACTCAAGGCCAGGTAGCTGCCCTGGGGCAAGGCCAGCAGCACTCCCAGCAACGGGGCCATCAGTGCCAGCGGCAGACCTGTGGTCAGCCAGTGCACCAGCACCTTCGCCACCACCAACAGTGACAGCGGGTGGGGAGCCAGCAACAGCTGCTCCAGCGTGCCGTCTTCATAATCCGCGCGGAACAATCCATCCAGCGACAGCAGCGCGGACAGCAAAGCCGCCACCCACAGCACGCCGGGGGCTATCCAGGCCAGACGCTCCGGTTCCGGCGAAATTCCCAGGGGAAACAAGGTGATGACCATGGCGAAGAACACCAGCGGGGTCAGCGCGTCAGCGGGACGCCTGGCCACGCCGACGAGATCTCGCTGAAAGGTCGCCCATAGCGCCATCCCCAGACCCGCGCCGGCCTCCTTGACCGCCACCACCGCGGGCTCGACGTCAGTGGAACAAGCGCTCATGCCACCTCCCGGGCAGGGCCTGACAGGGACAGCCTGCGCAGACCAGGCACATTGGCCAGGGCATGATGGGTGGTGACCAGTACGGCACCGCCCCGGCCGGCGTGCTCGACCAGACGCTGCTCCAGCGCCGACACGCCATCGACGTCAATGGCCGTGAAAGGCTCATCCAGGATCCACAGTGGATGACGACTGAGCACAAGGCGGGCCAAGGTCACTCGGCGTTGCTGTCCAGCGGACAGCTGGGAGGCCACCACATCCTCGAAGCCCGCCAGGCCGACCTCGGCCAGCGCTGCGCCAAGCTCGCGATCGCTACATCGGCGACCTGCCAAGGCCTGATACCAGCGCAGATTTTCCATCGCCGTCAGGTGGGCCTTGATACCCGGCGCGTGGCCAAGGTAGAGCAGATTGGCCAGCAAGTCGGCGCGTGCCTTGGACAGCGCTCTGCCGTCCCATAACACCTGCCCTTCCACGTCGCTGATCTGGCCGCACAGCACCTTCAGCAGCGTCGTCTTGCCGCTGCCGTTGGGGCCCTCGATCCGCAGAACGTCGCCTGCCCCGAGAATGAGGTCGAGCCCATGAAACAGCCAGCGACCGTCGCGCTCACAGGCCAGTTGTCGGGCTTCAAGACACAGACGCAAAGGGCACTCCACTGCCAGGACCGAGAGGGGGAAAACACGCACAGACTTTACACCGATTGCCACATACGAACCAGACAGCCGGCCCCTCGTACCAGCGCAATCGCACAGCCAATGCACCTTTCGTTGATCCATGGCACTTGCGCGAACGCTAGGCCCTGCTATCTTTCTCGTGTACTGTATGAATCGACAGTATCCAGTATGACCCGCCGCCGGAGCCCAGCCCGCGCCGCACTTCCGTACCCGTGACAGCCCGACCCTTACCACCAGGGAGACACCGTGCCATGGATATCGCGACCTGCCAGTTCCTTCAACGCCTGCCCAACCTGCCCATCGCCGACAGCTGGGAGCCCATTGACACCCCCGATGCGCTGGTGGACATCCCCCTGCTGGGACATGTCTCCGCCGGGATGCCCATCGAAGCCTGCCTCGACAACGCGACTCTGCAGGTACCTTCGCGCATGGTGCGTCGCAACACCTACGCGCTGAAGGTGTGCGGCAACTCGATGATCGATTGCAATATCTTCGACGGCGATGTGATCATTATCGAACGCCAGGAAAGCGCCGAGAACGGCGAAACCGCGGTGGTGATGATCAATGATCAGGAGGTCACCCTGAAAAAGCTGTACATCGAGAAGAATGGCGTGCGGCTTCAGCCCGCCAACGAGACAATGCCGCCCATCTACCTGAAAAACAGTGACATTCGGGTGCTTGGACTGGTGATGGGCGTGGCTCGCCAGGCAGAACTGGTTGCCTGATGCGCTACCCGATACCGGATCTCGCGGCAGGCGAATGGCACGTGGCGGAAATTGAGGTGGAAAAAAGCCGCTTCATCACCTGGGTGGCTCACGCCCCTGATGTGGACGCTTTCAATGTGCTGCTGGCCGAGGCCCGGCGACAGCACCCCAATGCCAGCCACCACTGCAGCGCCTATCTGGCTGGCCCTCCCGGCGAGCAGGTCCACATCGGCTTTTCCGACGACGGCGAGCCAGGCGGCACCGCGGGACGTCCCATGTTCCAGGCGCTGGAGGGTGACGGAATCGGCCAGACCGCAGCGGTGGTGATTCGCTACTTTGGCGGCACCAAGTTGGGCACTGGCGGACTGGCGCGGGCGTACACCCAGGCCCTGGTCAAGGCCCTGGAGACACTGCCCAGGCGCGAATGCGTAGAGCGCCGCCAGGTGCGTATCCAGGTCGACTTTGCGGGCGAAGCCGACGCGCGCCAGTGGTGTGAGTCCCGGCACATTCCTGTCGACGCGGTCGACTACGCGGCCGAAGGCGTCAGTCTGACCCTGGGCTGGCCCACTGACGCGCCCGTGGACCTGAGTGAGTTGAGCACCCGCCTCAAGGGACGCATCGCCATTGCCCTGGACGACGAGCAAAACGACATGGTCGTCTAAACCAGAAGGCCCTTGCAGCCCGACGGTTTGACTCGCGCCCTGTTGACGCGCCCAAGCATGCACACCCAACCTATGCACACCTCGTGTTTGCACACCAAGGTGGTGACACGCCTATGCATGGGCAGGGGCTGATGCAGCCCCGATGTAGCGCTTGCGCTTGTCCGCCTTGAGCCGCGCCACATCCACCACCACCAGGCCGTCGATGCAGTAGCCAAACGCCGTGTCGACGCCAAAGGCCTTGAACGACACCCCGCCAGGCTCAGCGACATCGACATACTGCTTGTAGAGTGCGGGCACACCCGCCCCCATGGTCTGAAGCGCGGCCTTGAGGCGCAAGAAATCCTCTGCCACATCATTGCCATCAAACAGGCGATCCGCCTCTTCGCGCCCGGCGCGGGACAGTGGGCAGACCGCCTTGGCCCGAATCAGGCTGTCGCCATCGGCATGATAGTGCCGGTAGTAGCTGACCAGCAGGTCCTTGGCCAGCGGTGGCAAATGGTTGGGTATGGTGACGGGGCCAAACATCCAGCGCACCTCGGGATGGTGGCGAAGATAGGCGCCTAACCCATGCCACAGGTAATCTAGACTGCGCCGTCCCCAGTAGCGTGGCTGGACGAAACTGCGGCCCAGTTCCAGCCCATGACGCCACTGCTCCCAGGGCGCCTGGTCGAGGTGAAAGATGGTCGCACTGTAAAGCCCCTCGATGCCGATGCTGTCGAGGATGTGGCCCACATCCCCCAAGCGGTAAGCCCCGGCGATTTCCAGATCGCGGTCATCCCACAGCACCAGATGACGATAGTGCTCGTCGTATTCGTCCAGGTCGCGCTTCTTGCCCGTCCCTTCACCGACACGGCGAAAGGCAATCTCCCGCAGCCGTCCGATTTCCCGCATGACGGCGGAATCTGGCTGGTGCTCAAACAACAAAATCTGCTTGCCATCCGGGGTCTTACCCAGCACCTCAGCCTGCGCTAGCTCTTCGCGCAGGTGCTGGCGGTTCTCGGGATGAGCGATCCCCGCCTCGCTGACAAACACCCCCTTCTTGCCGCGCCCCAACCGATAGATATGCTTGCGCAGCAGCTTCAGCTTCGCCTGAGTCGCCAGGTCGTCTCGATCAAACCGAGCCAGCGGAATTTCGCCGCCGATCTTGATCGTGATATGGCGCCCCTGCTGGCGAAACATCTCGTTGGGTAGCAGCAAGGTCCCCAGCGGGGAGTACAGCGACGTCAGGGAGTAGAACAGCGGAGAGTTTCTGCCGCCCACATGCACCGGCAGGATGGGCGCGTTGGTGCGCCGCGCCGCATGCAGGAAACCGGACAGCCAGTTGCCATCCCGGATGCCTCCAGGACCTGCCCGCGAGACCTCCCCCGCGGGAAACACGATCACTGCCTGCTCATCGTCCAGGGCGTCGACGATACCCTGCAGGCTCTTGCGGAAACCGCGGCGAGACAAGTTGTCCACCGGCAACAGCAGCGGCGCCAGGGGAGACAGCTGCATCAGCAGGTCGTTGGCGATGATTTTTACATCCGGCCTCACGTCCGCCACCATGCGCACCAGGGCAAGGCCATCAAGGGCGCCCAGTGGATGATTGGCCACGATGACGACCCGACCGGCCACCGGAATGTTGTCTCGATCTCGCGACGACAGCGAATAGCCGAAATTCAGGTGATCAAGCACCGCATCGATAAACTCGAGCCCACCGGCACGCCGATGCTGCTTGAGGAAGGCATTGATCTCACGCTCGTGTACCAGACGCTTGAGGCCGGACATCAACAGCTGTCGTCCCCAACGAGGCCAGCCCCCGACCTTCGGCGCCTTGGCCAGCAGAGCCTTCTCTACATCGATCATGCGCATTCCCCCTGACGTGTCGAACGTCAGACTAGGAAGCGAGCATGACAGAAGCGTGGCGATTCGATGTTGAGCGGATGACGTGCCCGACGCAGCTGAACGGCAAAAGCATGCGGCGCCCCCACCTTTCAGCAGGGGCGCCGCATGTGGCTGCCAGGATCAGACGTCACGCCGACCCTGGGCATATGGCGTAGTGCCGGGACCTATCCGAGGTACTTGATCATCACCCCAGCCGCCACCGCGGAACCAATGACGCCTGCCACGTTTGGCCCCATGGCATGCATCAGCAGGAAGTTGTGAGGATTGGACTCGAGCCCGACCTTGTTGGACACTCGCGCCGCCATGGGTACCGCCGACACGCCGGCAGAGCCGATCAACGGATTGATCGGGTGCTTGCTCACCAGGTTCATGAACTTCGCCATCAGCACCCCGCACGCCGTGCCAATGGCAAAGGCCACCATACCAAGACCGAGGATGCCCAAGGTTTCCACTGCCAGGAAACGGTCGGCCATCAGCTTGGAGCCCACCGACAGCCCCAGAAAGATGGTCACCGTGTTGATCAGCGCATTCTGTGCGGTATCCGACAGACGCTCAACGACGCCACATTCGCGCATCAGGTTGCCGAAGCAGAACATGCCCAACAGGGGTGCAGCGTCAGGCAAGAACAGCACCACCAGAATCAACAGCGCCAGAGGAAACACGATCTTCTCGAGCTTCGACACTGGGCGCAGCTGGGTCATGGCGATGCTACGCTCCTTTTGCGTCGTCAACGCCTTCATGATCGGAGGCTGAATCAACGGCACCAGCGCCATGTAGGAATAGGACGCCACGGCGATGGCACCCAGCAGTTCCGGCGCCAGAATGCTCGACACGTAGATCGACGTCGGCCCATCGGCGCCGCCGATGATGCCGATCGCAGCGGCCTGATTGAGGCTGAAATCCATCCACCCCATCGCCGTCATCGCTACTGCCCCCAACAGGGTGGCAAAGATTCCGAACTGGGCCGCAGCACCGAGAAACAGGGTGCGAGGGTTGGCCAGGAGCGGGCCGAAATCGGTCATCGCCCCCACCCCCATGAAGATCACCAGAGGCGCAATACCTGAGGCAATCGCCACGTTGTAGAACTGGAACAACATGCCGTGGGCATAGCCACCGTCCATGGCCACATCGTTGGCCGCGCGAATCAGCGCCGGGGACATGTCCCCGTGCAGCGCGTCAGACAGGGTGTGGCGCCAGATATCCAGCTCAGCACCGGTGGGCAAGCTGATCCCCAAGGCTTGAGCCATCTGCGCCAGCAGTTCAGGGCGACCCAGATGAGCGGCCTGCTCTGCCGCGGACAGCGCCAGACCCGCCTCGGGAATATTGGCGAGAATCCCACCAAAACCAATCGGCACCAGCAGCAGCGGCTCAAACTTCTTGGCGACGGCCAACCACAGCAGCAGTAGACCCACCACCAGCATCACCGCCTGGCCGAGCGTCAGGTTATACAGGCCGGAGCCGTACCAGAGCGTCAGTATCTTCTCCATGACCCGTCCTTAGAGCACTACCAGTACATCACCGACAGCTACGCTGTCACCCTCAGCCACCTTCACATCGGACACGGTTCCCGACGACGCAGCGCGTACCTCTGTTTCCATCTTCATCGCTTCAAGGATGATCACCACGTCGCCCTCCGCCACGCTATCACCGGGTTTGACGTTGACCTTGAAGATGTTGCCCGCCAGCGGCGCCTGCACCGTGGCTCCGGATGAGGCCTCGCCTCCAGCGGCGGACGCCGGAGCTGGCGTAGCGGACGCTGCTGCAGGCTGAACCTGGGAAATATCTCCCCCTTCGGCAACCTCGACCACATAGGCGGTGCCATTGACGGTGACGGTGTAGGTGTCTGAACCACCGGACTGAGCCGCCGACTTGGCCGGAGCACTGGCCGCGGGCTCTGTTGCGGCCGGCGCCGTCTCGGCTTCGGGAGCAGGCTCAAAGGCGTCTGGGTTGTCCCGGTTTTTCAAGAACTTGAGACCGATCTGCGGGAACAGTGCATAGGTCAGCACATCATCGACCTGCTGCTCCCCGTCGGCCAGGCGAATGCCATCCTGCTTGGCCTTGGCAAGCAGCTCCTCGGTCAGGCGCGGCATCTCCGCCTCAAGGCGATCCGCCGGACGCTCGGTCATCGGCGAGGCGCCCTCCAGCACACGCTGCTGCAGGTCTCGCTCGAAGGGCGCAGGCGCGGCACCGTACTCCCCTTTCAGCAGTGCCTGCACCTCCTTGGAGATAGAGGCGTACCGCTCCCCCATCATCACGTTCATGACCGCCTGGGTGCCCACAATCTGTGAGGTAGGCGTCACCAGAGGAATGAAGCCCAGGTCTTCGCGCACCCGCGGAATCTCGTTCAGTACATCGTCGAGCCGGTCACCCGCACCCTGCTCTTTCAGCTGGTTCTCCATGTTGGTCAGCATGCCACCAGGCACCTGAGCCACCAGAATGCGTGAGTCAATGCCCTTGAGAGAACCTTCAAATGCGGCGTACTTCTTGCGCACTTCGCGGAAGTAGGCCGCAATGTCCTCGAGCGCTTCAAGATCAAGGCCGGTATCGCGGTCGGTTCCCTTGAGCATGGCCACCAAGGATTCAGTGGGGCTGTGACCGTAGGTCATGGACATGGAAGAAATGGCCGTATCGACGTTATCGACACCCGCCTCAGCCGCCTTCAGGGCCGTCGCCGACGATAGACCGGTCGTGGCGTGACAGTGCAGGTGAATGCGAATATCCAGCGCCGACTTGAGCTTGGTGACCAGCTCATAGGCATCGTAAGGCGTCAGCAAGCCCGCCATGTCCTTGATCGCCAGGGAGTCGGCCCCCATGTCAGCGATCGACTGCGCCAGCTCTACCCAGCTGTCCAGGGTGTGTACCGGACTCTTGGTATAGGAGATCGTGCCCTGGGCATGGCCGTCGTTGGCCTTCACCGCCTTGATCGCACGCTCGAGGTTGCGCGGATCATTCATGGCGTCGAAGACACGGAAAATGTCCACTCCATTGGTCTTGGCGCGCTCGACAAAGCGATCCACCACATCGTCGGCGTAATGACGGTAGCCGAGCAGATTCTGCCCACGCAGCAACATCTGCTGTGGAGTACGTGGCATGGCCTCCTTCAACGCCCGTATCCGCTCCCACGGATCCTCACCGAGATAGCGGATACAAGCGTCAAAGGTGGCCCCACCCCACGATTCCAGTGACCAGAAGCCGATGTTGTCGAGCTTCTCGGCGATGGGCAGCATGTCATCGATGCGCATACGGGTCGCAAACAGAGACTGGTGTGCGTCTCTCAACACGACATCGGTGATGCCAAGTGGGCGTGCAGTGTCGCTCATGGTCGAGTCCTTATCATTATGGCTTGTCGATACCAAGCGCTTTCGTCGAAAATCACGGCCGCCGGCACTGTGCGAGGGAGCTCATCAACAACGTGGTTTGACGAGCCCACTGACAGCGCCTGGCAGACTCATCGCTTTTGGCGGTGACGGTGAACAGCAGCAGCGATTACCGCCATCAGAGTGTCGTCCTGCGTCGGCGCCGCTCTTGAGCGGGGAGCGGAAGCCTCGGCTACCGGCTCCGGGAAGAAGCGCCCGATGACACGCGACATCAGTGTCGTCGTGACCACCAGAACCGTAAGAAAAACAAAAACGAAGCCCATCCCAAGGGCCATGAGGGACAAACCCTCGCTAACAAGCTGTGATTCGTTCATGCGGGATCCTCCGCTTTACGACGACTAAGTTGCCTTGATCTTTCTAGATCATTCGGCTTGCGCATATTTTTTGTTGCTATACCCTGCCACACCCCCGGCGTATAGCCATGGTCTAAAGGTAGCAGTTTTGGTTGTTAATTTACTACATAGACATAGGTTGGACGAAGGTCGCATAGGGCTGGCGCCCATGGAGGGCGTCATTGATGCCAACACCCGCGACCTGCTGACCCGACAGCAGGGCTTCGACTGGACGGTCACCGAGTTTGTCCGCGTCGTTGACGCACGCCTGCCGCCCCGAGTGTTCTACAAGCACTGCCCTGAACTGGCGACGCAAGGCGTCACGACGCCGTCACGCATCCCAGTACACCTGCAATTGCTCGGCTCAGACCCGGACGCCCTGGCAGCCAACGCGCGACAAGCGCTGCGCCTGGGCGCCATCAGCCTGGACCTCAACTTTGGCTGCCCGGCCAAGCTGGTCAACCGTCACGACGGCGGCGCGTCGCTGATGCGCGACCCTCACCGACTGGCCGCTGCTGTCGCCGCAGTGCATCAAGCCGTCGGCGAGGACATCCCGGTGACCGCCAAGATCCGGCTCGGATTCTCCCACCGCCGCCTGGCCCTGGACTGCGCCCTGGCAGCGGAGGCCGCCGGCGCCAGACAGCTGGTCGTCCATGCGAGAACCCGCGACGAAGGCTATCGCCCGCCGGCCCACTGGGAGTGGATCGGCAAGATCCGCCAACGCCTGCGCATCCCGGTCGTGGCCAACGGCGACATCTTCACCCTCGAAGACTACTGGAAGGCACGCACCCTGTCGGACTGCACCGACGTCATGCTGGGCCGCGGCGCCCTCGCCGACCCCCTCCTCGCCCCGCGCCTGAAACATTGGCAGCTCACCGGCGAACGCCTTCCAGCCACGACCTGGGCACAGCGCGCACAAGTGCTCATGGAATATGCTGCAATGCAGCGTAGCATACTCCCGGCGAAAGTGGTGGTATCACTACTAAAGCAGTGGATGAACCACATGAGAGCACGTGACGAGGAGTCCGCAGCCCGCTTCAAGGCCTTGAGACGCATCACCGATCTCGATGACTTTATCGCCGGACTCTCCGCTGACACCCCCGAATCCGGCTCACCCGCCCGCCACAGGGCACTAAACGCCAGACCCCAGGCGATAGCCGCAGACTGACACCCGTTTGTGCCGAGCATAAAAAAAGGCGTCCATCGAGAGATGGACGCCCAAACGATCGCGACCGGGCGGCGAGCCCGCAAGCCGGTCAGCATGAAAAAACGCGAGAGTAGACCGCTGCCACTAGCTCCTGAGGCGAGTGCAAGTCACCGTCGACCGACAAGCGCTCAACAGGACACTCAAGCAGAACCGTCGCAGCACGGTAACAAACAGAAAACCCGCCCTCCGGAGAGAGCGGGTGAAATTCTGGCGCGCCCGGGAGGATTCGAACCTCCGACCACCTGATTCGTAGTCAGGTACTCTATCCAGCTGAGCTACGGGCGCGTGAGCAATACATCGTATTGCAGGTGACATGTGCTCATTCCTTCCTGCAGCGCTTGGCGACGTCAGGACAGCACAAACCACGATGTGCAAGTGTATGGCGCGCCCGGGAGGATTCGAACCTCCGACCACCTGATTCGTAGTCAGGTACTCTATCCAGCTGAGCTACGGGCGCGTTTCACACTTACGATAACAAGACGACAGATACGCCTTCTTGTCAGTACCCATGAAGACCTTTGACTGCCGCTACTCGCTTCACTACAGGCAAATGGCGGAGAGGGAGGGATTCGAACCCTCGATGAGGCTATAAACCCCATACTCCCTTAGCAGGGGAGCGCCTTCAGCCACTCGGCCACCTCTCCCTCATCGGCACGGTGCGTATCCTACCGAGACTTAAGGCCTTTGTCCAGCCCGTGACAAAAAAAGTTGCGCAAGGTCTCTGCGCTGTCACTCGTCATCAACGCTACCGTCATCCGCTTTCTCACGCTGAATGCGCTGATAGATCTCTTCGCGGTGTACAGCAACGTCCTTCGGCGCATTGACGCCGATACGCACCTGGTTTCCCTTCACTCCTAGAACCGTAACGGTGATATCGTCACCGATCATCAGAGTTTCGCCGACGCGGCGTGTCAGGATAAGCATGACTGATCTCCTTCTCAGACTTGTTACGTGAGCCGCTACGCCGTCCCGTCTCCGAACGACGTGCCCTCTTTCTTGGTGGCGAGCACTAGCGACTCATGACACCTGATTGTGCCGTTTAAGGGAAGCCCCCTACCGCCGTAGCGGTACCGGGGACTCCTTAAAGCGTAGATGGTGTGCGCCGCGTCGAGGAATTTATTCGCTCTCGATGTCTGCCTTATCGAGACCAAAAGCCTTGTGCAGGGCGCGCACCGCTAGCTCCATCTGCTTCTCGTCAATCACCACGGAAATCTTGATTTCCGAGGTGGACACCATGCGGATGTTGATATTTTCCTCGGCCAGCACGCGGAACATCTTCGAAGCGACCCCCGCGTGAGAGCGCATACCGACACCCACCAGTGACACCTTGGCGATGTTATCGTCTCCACGCAACTCACCGCCGCCCAGATCAGGGATAACCTGCTGCTCGAGGATGCGCATGGTCTGCTTGTAATCACCCTTGGCGACCGTAAAGGTGAAGTCAGTGTAGTCACCCGCCGGCGCAACGTTCTGCACGATCATGTCGATTTCAATGTTGGCATCGGCAATCGGACCCAGGATGCGCGAGGCCACGCCCGGCACGTCAGGAGTGTGCAGCAGGGTCAGCTTGGCTTCATTGGCGGTGAAGGCGATACCGGAAATCAGCGGTTCTTCCATGGAATCCTCGTCTTGGTCAGAGTCTGCAACGATCAGGGTGCCGGGGCCGTCTTCAAAGCTAGACAGCACACGCAGCGGGACATTGTACTTACCGGCGAATTCGACAGCGCGAATCTGCAGCACCTTGGAACCGAGACTGGCGAGCTCCAGCATCTCTTCCACGGTGATCTCATCCAGGCGCTGGGCCTTGCTGCAGACGCGGGGATCGGTGGTATAGACACCGTCTACATCGGTATAGATCTGGCACTCATCAGCCTTGAGCGCGGCCGCCAGCGCCACACCGGTGGTATCTGAACCACCACGACCAAGGGTCGTGATATTGCCTTCCGCATCGACGCCCTGGAAGCCGGCAACGACTACCACCTGCCCGGCATCCAGATCCTCGCGCATCTCATCT
This sequence comes from Halomonas sp. DP5Y7-2, assembly GCF_019802025.1. Taxonomy (NCBI): domain Bacteria; kingdom Pseudomonadati; phylum Pseudomonadota; class Gammaproteobacteria; order Oceanospirillales; family Halomonadaceae; genus Halomonas; species Halomonas sp. DP5Y7-2. The sequence goes on from NZ_JAHVHY010000002.1 coordinate 127,892, forward strand.
GTCTCGATACGCTGGATACGCGCCTTGGTGTGAGCGCTGTCGGTCATGATGCCAACCTGCGAGCCGGTGTAGGACGTCGCGGGCACTTCCAGCTTGTGTAGCGCCATGGCCAGCAGGGAAATGGTCACCTGCTCACCGGTGGACACCAGCATGTCCATCTCGCGGGGGGTAGGCTCGTCGTTGATCTCGTTGGCCAGACCGATCAGGCGATTGGTCTCGCCACTCATGGCAGATACCACCACCACGACCTGATGGCCCTGGTCTCTAAAGCCCTTGACCTTCTCGGCGACCGCCTTGATCCGCTCCACCGAGCCGACCGACGTCCCACCAAACTTCTGTACGTATAGTGCCATATGCCGTCATCCTCGCTCGTTGGATTCCAATGAATGAAACTGTTGTCTCTGCGAAGCTGTATCTGCACAGCGCTGTGTCAGACAGAAAAAAGGGCCGTGGACTCTCTCGAGTCCACGACCCCGCAGGGGCTACAACCTGGCATCGAGCCAGGCGGGCACACTCTCCAGTGCGCCAGGAAGCGCCTGAACGTCACTCCCCCCTGCTTGTGCCATATCCGCGCGGCCACCGCCCTTGCCACCGACCTGACTGGCGACATGATTGACGAGCTCGCCAGCCTTGACCTTGGCGGTCAGATCATCGGTGACACCGGCAATCAAGCTGACCTTGCCAGTGGCCTCATCCGCCACACCGAGCACCACGATGCCTGAGGACAGCTTGTTCTTGAGCTGATCCAGCATGCCGCGGAGTTCCTTGCCTGACACGCCCTCCAGGCGGGTGGACAGGACCTTGACGCCCTTGACCTCGACCACCTTGGCCAGCATGTCGCTGCCTGCCGCGCTGGCCAGCTTGGCCTTGAGCCGCTCCAGCTCCTTCTCGAGGCCGCGATTACGCTCCACCAAGCTCTCGACCCGCTCCTCCAGCTGTTCAGGCTTGGCCTTGAGGCGCTCGGCCACCCGCGACAGGCGCGCCTCCTGCTCGGCGAAGTGGGCCAGCGCCCCCTCACCCGTGATCGCTTCAATACGACGCACGCCAGAGGCAATGCCGCTTTCCGCGACGATATGGCAGCAGCCGATATCGCCACTACGTGCCACGTGGGTGCCGCCGCACAGCTCTATCGAGAAATCGTCGGCACCGATGGTCAGGACGCGGACGCTGTCGGCGTACTTGGCTTCGAACAGCGCCGCGGCCCCCTTCTCCTTCGCCTCATCGAGGGTCATGGTCTCGACGCGGGTCGGAGCATTGGCCAGCACCTGCTCGTTGACCAGGCGCTCCACTTCCTTGAGCTGCTCGGCGGTCATCGCTTCAAAGTGGCTGAAGTCGAAGCGCAGGCGCTCGGGCGTCACCAGCGAGCCCTTCTGCTGAACGTGCTCGCCCAACACCAGGCGCAGCGCCTTGTGCAGCAGGTGTGTGGCCGAGTGGTTACGCACGGTAGCGGCACGCAGGCTGGAATCCACCTGCGGCGTGACGTCTGCGCCCACGACCAGCTCACCCTCCAGCAGCATCCCCTGATGCAAGTGGTGGCCGGACTGCTTCTGGGTATCCTTGACCAGGAAACGTCCCGAACCAAAGGACAGATAGCCGGTATCCCCTACCTGCCCGCCGGATTCTCCGTAGAACGGGGTACGATCCAGCACCACCACGCCGGACTGCTCCTGAGTCAGCCGCTCCAGAGCATTGCCTTCGCTGTCATAAAGCCCGACCACGCGCGCCTGGTCGTCGAGGCGGTCATAACCGGTGAATTCGGTCGCGCCATCCAGCTCGATAGTGGCGCTGTAGTCGGCTCCAAACTGGCTGGCGGCACGGGCACGCTCGCGCTGGGCCTCCAGCTCACGGTTGAAGCCCTCTTCATCGAGGGTCACGCCACGCTCGCGACACACGTCTGCCGTCAGGTCGTAGGGGAAACCGTAGGTATCGTAAAGCTTGAACACGGTCTCACCGGCCAGGGTATCCCCATCCAGTTGCGACAGTGCCTGCTCGAGCAGCCCCATCCCGTGGTCCAGGGTGCGTGCAAACTGCTCTTCTTCCTTGAGCAGCACGCGCTCGATCTGATCGCGGGCCTTGCGCAGCTCGGGATAGGCCTCGCCCATCTCGCTGTCGAGGGCCGCCACCAGCTTGTGGAAGAATGCATCCTGAGCGCCGAGCTTATGCCCGTGGCGGATGGCACGACGAATGATCCGGCGCAGGACGTAGCCGCGCCCCTCGTTGGAAGGCAGCACGCCATCAGTGATCAGGAATGCGCAGGAGCGGATGTGATCGGCGATCACCCGCAGCGACGGAGACGCCAGATCGTCGGTACCGGTAGCCTCTGCAGCGGCCTTGAGCAGATTCTGGAACAGGTCGATCTCGTAGTTGGAGTGCACGCCCTGCATGACCGCGGCGATCCGCTCGAGGCCCATGCCGGTGTCGATGGACGGCTTGGGCAGCGGGGTCATTTCACCGCTGGCGTCACGATCGAACTGCATGAACACCAGGTTCCAGATCTCGATGTAACGGTCGCCATCCTCTTCCGGACTGCCGGGAGGACCACCCCACACCTCAGGGCCATGGTCGTAGAAGATCTCAGAGCTGGGCCCGCAGGGACCGGTGTCGCCCATCTGCCAGAAGTTGTCCTCATCCAGCTTGGAGAAGCGCTCGGGATCAATCCCGATCTCGTCCTTCCAGATGCGCTCGGCCTCATCATCACTGATGTGCACCGTGACCCACAGCTTTTCCTTAGGCAGCCCCAGCACGTCGGTCAGAAAGGTCCAGGCAAAGCCGATGGCGTCACGCTTGAAGTAATCGCCAAAACTGAAGTTGCCCAGCATCTCGAAAAAGGTGTGATGGCGAGCGGTGTAGCCGACATTGTCCAGGTCATTGTGCTTGCCTCCAGCGCGCACACAGCGCTGGGAGGAAGTGGCCCTGACATAGTCGCGGGGATCACGCCCCAGGAACACATCCTTGAACGGCACCATGCCGGCATTGGTGAACAGCAGGGTCGGGTCGTTGCCCGGCACCAGGGAGCTGGACGGCACGCGAGTGTGACCGTGCTCCTCGAAGAACCTCAGGAAGGCCTGTCTGATATCTGCGCTTTTCATGAAATACCCGTGACGATGAGCGATAGAGCGCGTCGAGCCGGCCAGCTGGCGTGGCACGCCGGCAGCTACCGGGCATGACACCACACCCCGGAGCCGTCGCAAAAGAGGACATTATAGCGTAGTTGTCAAGCGACTAAAGTGGGTCACGTAAAACACCTGCACACGAGCCCTGGGATGGGCGGACAACCACACCGCTTTATATGAGCCTTCAACGATACTAGGTATCTGCCTGAGACATGGCGCGCAGTGCCTCGCGGACGTGATCAAAATCAAACCCTCGCCCGGCCAGGAAGCGCTCTCGCCTTGCCCGCTCTTTCGGGTCGCTTGCCGGCCCTCTGCCGAATCGACGCTCGAGGGCCTCGGTCGCCAGTTGATACCAGTCCACCGACTCCTCCTGTTCTATCTCTCTCAGGGCGTCTCTGGCCAACTCCCGGTCGACCCCACGCTGCCCCAACTCCGCCAGCATCTTGACCGGCCCCTGCCCGCGCAGCACCCGTCCACGCAGAAAGCTCTCGGCGAAGCGACGATCACTCTGCAGGCCCTGCTCGGCCAGTTCGTCCAGCAGCGCTTCGACCTCATCATGCTCGTGCCCTCGGCTCAGCAACCGTGTCGTCAGCTCTTGACGACCATATTCACGCCGGGCGAGCAGTTCGACCGCCTGCTCCCGTGGCGACATCTCCGTTCTCGCCTTGCGCATGCAAGCCTCCCGTCTGTGCACTGCATGACCACCAGCATTCATGCTCGGCGTGGTACGGCGCGCGCCCCACCCACCTGGTGAACGTCAAAACGCAACGGGCCCCTAGCAGGGGCCCGAATGGCGATGGAGGCCGGCGTTGCCTACCCCCATCCAGTACCGCAGCAGCGAATTACAGCAGGTCATCGCCGAAGTCGTCACCCGCTGGTGCGGCTTCCGCTTGCTTGTCCTGCTCTTCCTTCTTGGGATCTGGCTGGACCAGCAGCTGAGCACGAATCTGAGACTCGATCTCTTCCATGATCGCAGGGTTGTCTTCCAGGAACTGGGCGGCATTGGCTTTGCCCTGACCGATCTTGTTGCCCTGGTAGCTGTACCAGGCACCTGCCTTGTCCACCAGCTTGCACTGGACGCCCAGATCGACCACTTCGCCGGCGTGATAGATGCCCTTGCCGTAGAGAATCTGGAACTCGGCCTGGCGAAACGGCGGAGCCACCTTGTTCTTGACGACCTTCACCCGGGTTTCGTTACCGGTGACCTCATCGCCCTGCTTGACCGAACCGGTGCGGCGGATATCCAGGCGCACGCTGGAATAGAACTTCAGGGCGTTACCACCAGTGGTGGTTTCCGGGCTGCCGAACATCACACCAATCTTCATACGGATCTGGTTGATGAACACCACCATGCAGTTGGCGTTCTTGATGTGGCCGGTAATCTTGCGCAGCGCCTGGGACATCAGACGCGCCTGGAGACCCACGTGGGAATCCCCCATTTCGCCTTCAATTTCCGCCCTGGGAGTCAGGGCCGCCACCGAGTCGATGATGATCACGTCCACACCGCCGGAACGGACCAGCATGTCGCAGATTTCCAGGGCTTGCTCGCCGGTATCCGGCTGGGAGACCAGCAGATCATCCAGGTTAACACCGAGCTTTTCTGCATAGCTCGGGTCAAGGGCGTGCTCAGCATCGATAAAGGCACAGGTCTTGCCGTCCTTTTGTGCCTGAGCGATCACCGACAGCGTCAGCGTGGTCTTGCCCGAGGATTCCGGGCCAAAGATTTCCACGACGCGCCCGTAAGGCAGACCGCCAATGCCCAGGGCGATATCCAGACCCAAGGAGCCGGTGGACACCGACGGCATGACCACCCTGGGGGCATCGCCCAGACGCATGACCGTGCCCTTGCCAAACTGGCGATCGATCTGAGAAAGAGCGGCGTCAAGCGCCTTGCTGCGGTTTTGATCCTGCGCCATTTCGGAGCTCCTGTAGACAATGGATCGGGGCCGAACGGCGTGTCCTGGTCCCCATCGGGCCCTGCGCCGGACCCTGGCAATTACTGTATGACTGAACAGTAGTATGACGAAAAAATGCGCTGACCACCACCCCTGCTCCAGGCCTATTGCTGCCATCGGAGTCCAATGCCAGCGAGCCGCCGGCCGCCAACATCATCACCCTGGGGGCTAACGCTAGCTTTGGCGTTAGCTCAGCCGATCAATCAGCCCCTGCAGCGCGTAGGCAATGGCTTGGCGGCGCACGTCATCGCGATTTCCTGCAAAGTGGCAACGTTCTGCCACGCATACGCCATCTGCGGCAAAGGCAAACCAGACCGTGCCCACCGGCTTATGGTCGCTGCCCCCGCCAGGCCCCGCAACACCACTGATGGCGACGCCATGGGATGCGCCACTTTCGGCACATGCTCCAGCCACCATGGCTTCGACCACTGACTCACTGACGGCCCCGTGGCGCTCCAGCAAGGCCAATGGCACCCCCAGCAGGCGCTGTTTGGCGGCATTGGAATAGGTCACATAGCCTGTCTCGAAGTAGTCCGAGCTGCCTGCGATATCGGTGATCGCGGTGGCCACGCCGCCACCGGTGCAGGACTCGGCGGTGGTCACCTGGACCTGACGCTTGAGGCACAGTTCACCCAAGCGACTCGACAGCACTCGGATATCTTCTGGTGCAGGCGTCATGGAGATAGCTCCTGAAGTGAAGGTGGGGGGCACGGGCCGCAACGCTGGGGCCGAAACGATAGGGCCGCGACGTCATGCAGGCGCGCGGGATACGACGCCAACATCGTGCCCGCAACTCGGGATCAACGCATTGCGGCGACCTCAGTCGCCGCAATGTGCTCTACCGCCGATCACAGGATTGACGACGAGGCCACCTAGCGCCTCGCGATAATCCACACCGCGTGAACGATCCCGGGAATATAGCCGAGAAGCGTCAGCAGGATGTTCAGCCAGAAGTGCAGACCGAAGCCAACTTGCAGGAAGACACCCAGCGGGGGCAGCAGGATGGCCAGAATGATGCGAATAACGTCCATATACTTGCTCCTTTATTCAACGTCCTTGAATCATCACCCAACTTGGATCATCGCCCAAGAGGGATCGGGAAGCGTGGTCCTTGCAGTGACATCTGTTGGCTGATGCTCCCAGGGGCAGCGGTGACTCCGTCACCGCCTTTGCTCGCGCCCTGAGGCATACCACCTAGGGTAGCCGGAGATCTCTCCGACAAACAGATGCCGTGTCGCGCATGCATCATATTGCCATGATGTAGGCGGTTCTATCATCCCCCTCCGTCGTCCTGGCTGCGCTACAGATCGGCCCGTAGGCCATGCTATCCTTATGGGCTTTCGTCGGCCTTGTTCCGACCGATCCTCGCTTTATCCATCCGCCCACCAGCGCATTGAGATTCCATGAACGACATGGCCAAGCCCAGTGCTCCCAGCCATACGCCGATGATGACCCAGTACCTCAGGATCAAGCGCGAGCATCCTGACGTCCTGCTGTTCTATCGTATGGGGGACTTCTACGAACTGTTCTACGACGACGCCAAGCGCGCCGCGGCACTGCTTGATATCACGCTGACACAGCGTGGCCAGTCAGCAGGCAAGCCGATTCCCATGGCCGGTATTCCCTACCATAGCGCCGAGGGGTATCTGGCTCGCCTGGTCAGTGCGGGCGAATCGGTGGCCATCTGCGAGCAGATCGGTGACCCGGCGACGTCCAAGGGCCCGGTAGAGCGTCAAGTGGTGCGGATCGTCACCCCAGGCACCCTGCATGATGAGGCACTGCTGGATGCACGCCGCGACAACCTGCTGGTGGCGGTAGCTCCCTATGGCGACCACCTTGGCCTGGCCTGGCTGGAGGTCTCCAGCGGACGCTTCAGCGTGCTCGAGGTCGACAGTGAAACCGAAATGCTGTCCGAGCTGACGCGCCTGGATCCGGCTGAACTGCTGGTGCCGGAAAGCCTGGAACTACCCGCCTCCATGTCCGAGCGACGCGGGCTTCGACGCCAGAGTGACTGGCTGTTCGATCATGAAAGTGCGCACCGGGTATTGTGTGATCAGTTCCGGGTTCAGGACCTCAAGGGGTTTGGTTGCGCACACCTGCACTCCGCCATCATTGCGGCTGGTGTGCTGATGGACTACGCCAGGGACACCCAGCGCAGCGCCCTGCCCCATGTCACCGCGATCGGTGTGGAAAATCGTGACGATAGCGTGGTCATTGATGCAGCAAGCCGGCGCAACCTGGAGATTGACATCAACCTGGGAGGTACCAGCGACAACACCCTCGCCAGCGTCCTGGACACCACCACCACGGCAATGGGCTCGCGCCTGCTCAAGCGTTGGCTGAACCGCCCGCTGCGAGACAGGCAGCAGGTCATGGGACGTCAATCCGCGATCAGCTTGCTGCTGGACCAGGAAGGCTACGAGCCGCTGCGCGACGAGTTGAAGGCCATTGGCGACATCGAGCGCATCCTGGCCAGGGTGGCGCTGGGCAGCGCTCGCCCGCGGGACCTGGCGAGACTGAGAGACGCCTTCAATGCGTTACCCGCTCTGCGCGATCAGCTGGCTGGCTACGCTGAAGGCACCACGCTTGACGAACTGCGCGTCCATATCCAGCCGTTTCCCGAGCTGGCGGACTTGCTCACCCGTGCGCTGATCGACAATCCCCCGGTGGTCATTCGGGATGGGGGCGTGATCGCTGACGGTTTCGACAGAGAACTGGACGAACACAGAGGGCTGGCAGAGCACGCCGGTGACTACCTCGTGCAACTGGAAGCACGGGAGCGGGCACGCACCGGACTCGCCGGGCTCAAGGTGGGGTACAACCGCGTCCATGGCTACTTCATCGAGATTCCTCGGGCCCAGGCCAAGGAAGCCCCTGCGGATTATATCCGGCGCCAGACACTGAAGAACGCAGAGCGCTTCATCATCCCGGAGCTCAAGGAGTTCGAGGACAAGGCGCTATCCGCCAAATCCCGCGCACTGGCCCGGGAAAAGCTGCTTTATGATGGCCTGATCGACAGCCTCAACGCGGAGCTCGCTCGCCTGCAGGCCACCGCCAGAGCACTGTCTTCCCTTGATGTGCTATGCGCCCTGGCCGAACGCGCACGGGCACTGGATTTTGTACGCCCCACGCTCGCTGATGTGGCCGGGTTCGATATTCGCGGTGGACGCCACCCGGTCGTCGAACAGGTCAGTGACACGCCATTCGTGCCCAACGACCTGCTGATGGATGACGACCGCCGCATGCTGGTCATTACCGGCCCCAACATGGGCGGTAAATCGACCTACATGCGTCAGGCCGCGTTGATCACCCTGCTTGCCCACTGTGGCAGCTTCGTTCCCGCTGACAGTGCCACCATCGGCCCGGTGGACCGCATCTTTACCCGCATAGGGTCCAGCGATGACCTGGCCGGTGGCCGCTCCACCTTCATGGTGGAAATGACCGAGACTGCCAACATCCTGCACAACGCCACAGATCATAGCCTGGTCTTGATGGACGAAATTGGCCGCGGCACCAGTACCTTTGATGGACTGTCGCTGGCCTGGGCCAGTGCCGAACACCTGACCCGCACGCGGGCCTTCACCCTGTTCGCCACCCACTATTTCGAAATGACCGCTCTGGCCGGAGATTCTGCTGCGGTGGCCAACGTGCACTTGACCGCTGCAGAGCACAATGAAGGCATCGTGTTCATGCACCGGGTGGAAGAAGGCCCAGCCAGCCAAAGCTACGGTCTCCAGGTCGCGCAACTGGCCGGCGTCCCCCAGTCCGTCATCGCCGAAGCCAGGATCAAGCTCGCCGCGCTGGAGCAGCAGGAAGTGGATCATGGACAAGGCCCGTCCAGCCTGTCGCGAGCGGAGCCTGCCCCCCAGCAGGCAGACCTGTTCGCCAGCACGCCTCACCCCTTGATCGAAGAGCTCGAGCAACTGGCCATCGATGAACTGTCACCGCGTCAGGCACTGGAGCTTCTATACCGCTGGAAATCGTCAGTATGACCGTGCACCCCGCGCTTGCCCCTACAGAAGTGCGGGTCTAGAATGTGGCACCCAAGGACCGTGCATTATAAGAAAGCCATTTCCATATAACTTTAAGGCTTAACACGCGACAGGCGAAACGACGCTCAGCTCCTCTGCGTCGGGGCGTGAGCTACCCATGATCCGGAGCGTCGCCATGGCGACCTTTCGGGCGCAAGTGACCAATGATTGAGCGGCCAGCACCGAACTGGCCCGAGGAAGGGAGACTGGCATGACATTCGTCGTCACCGAAAACTGCATCAAGTGCAAGTACACCGATTGCGTCGAGGTCTGCCCGGTGGACTGCTTCTACGAGGGTCCCAATTTTCTGGTGATCCACCCGGACGAATGTATCGACTGCGCCCTGTGTGAGCCCGAGTGCCCGGCCGAGGCCATCTACTCCGAGGATGAGCTACCCGAGGGCCAGGAGGCGTTCATCGAGATCAATGCGGAGCTTTCCGAGGTGTGGCCCAACATCACCGAAAAGAAAGATCCACCGGAAGACGCCGAGCAGTGGGACGGCAAGACAGGCAAGCTGGAGCAGCTCGAACGCTGATCTGGCACGACAAGCCACTACCTGCTCAACACAATAGCCGCCCAACGAGGCGGCTATTGTGTTGCTGGCGGTGTGGCGAGCATCCTTCAGACGATAGCTCCATGGCGCTCGCTTGCCCGGCCATCAGGCGTCTCTCCGAACTCGGCTGGCCGTTTTCACTGTCCAAACGACCTGTCCAAACCACCTGCCCGGACCCGCTGTTCAGGGCAGCTGTTCGAGCCGACCGCGCCGGCCACCAGGCCCAGCATCTCGTCACGACAGCCAACCTGCTGGCATAAAAAAAGGCGGCCCGTAGGCCGCCCGCTCCAAGCATTTCCTTGGGCGGCTCCCTCCGCCCGACTCCCTGAGTGCCCTCCGTGCCCAGAAGCGACATCCTGTCGCACCAGGCGCACTCTTGACTCTAGAACGCATCCCGAAAACACCCAACTGAATCGAACGTCGAGCCACATGCCGTGATGGTCCTGCGATCGGCGTTCCATGCCTGCCTGTTGTTGCCGAACCTGTCTACCTCCATGCAGACGAATCCGACCACACTAGGCGTCTCGCAGTCCTGGCAAGCAGCCTGATGCCGCGAAGCCTGACCTCTCGATTCATGAGTGCATTCTGTCAGCTTTGGGCATCATCTCAAGTCGCCTTATTTTGCACTGCGACATGTCCTACGTGACACGCTTCTTTGCGACGCCCCAAAAAATATATAGAAATTAACAACATAAAAAAGGCCCGCGATAACATCGCGGGCCTCTTCGGGTCATATGGGGTTAATGTCCTACATAAAATGTAGTCAATGTCTTACAAGATGTGAGGACACAACCACCGCAAAGGGTTTATCAAACCCTACGCCTGTCCCTTGATCGCCGCGCGACCTGGGTAAGTAGCGCGCTCTCCCAGCTCCTGCTCGATGACCAGAAGGCGGTTGTACTTGGCGACACGATCACTACGGCACAACGAACCCGTCTTGATCTGGCCCGCGCAAGTGCCTACCGCCAGGTCGGCGATGGTCGTGTCTTCGGTTTCACCGCTACGGTGGGAGATGACCGCCGTGAACCCCGCGTCCTGTGCCATGCGGATGGCATCCAGCGTTTCGGACAGTGAACCAATCTGATTGAACTTGATCAGGATGGAGTTGCCGATGGATTCATCGATACCACGCTTCAGAATCCGCGTATTGGTCACGAACAGGTCGTCACCGACCAGCTGGACACGGTCTCCCAGCTTGGCAGTCAGAGACTTCCAGCCGTCCCAGTCGGACTCGTCCAGGCCGTCCTCGATGGACACGATCGGATACTCGTTGGCCAGACCCACCAGGTAATCACCGAAGCCTTCGGCGTCGAAGCGCTTGTCCTCGCCTGCCAGCACGTACTGGCTGTCCTTGTAGAACTCACTGGCGGCACAGTCCAGCGCGAGAGTGATGTCCTTGCCGAGCTCGTAGCCGGCGTTCTCAACGGCCTGCTTGATGACCGCCAGCGCCTCGGCATTGGAAGACAGGTTAGGGGCAAAGCCACCTTCATCACCTACGGCGGTGGCAAGACCCCGCGACGACAGCACCTTCTTCAAGGCATGGAAGATCTCGGCACCGGCGCGCAGGCCTTCGCGGAAGCTGGCGGCACCCACCGGCTGCACCATGAACTCCTGAATGTCGACGTTGTTGTCGGCATGCTCACCACCGTTGAGGATGTTCATCATCGGCACCGGCATCAGGTACTGCCCCGGCTGGCCGTACAGCTCAGCGATGTGGGCGTACAGCGGTACGCCCTTGGCGTTGGCCGCTGCCTTGGCGGCGGCCAGTGACACCGCCAGGATAGCGTTGGCGCCCAGGTTTTCTTTGTTGTCGGTACCATCGAGCTCGAGCATGGCGTCGTCCAGGCCACGCTGATCACGCGCATCCATGCCCACCAGAGCGTCACGAATCTTGCCATTGACCGCGTCGACGGCCTTGAGCACACCCTTGCCCAGGTAACGACCCTTGTCGCCGTCACGCAGCTCCAGCGCCTCGCGGGAGCCGGTGGAGGCGCCGCTCGGCGCGCAGGCGACGCCCACGGCGCCGCTTTCCAGGCGCACTTCTGCCTGGACGGTGGGGTTACCGCGTGAATCCAGCACCTCTAGGGCGCGAATATCGACGATCTTGGTCATCTCGATGGGTCCTTGTGGGTGATAAAGCTCGTGTCAGCGTTGTCGATCTACTCTGGACGTGCCATAGGCCCTTGGGTCAGGCCCGTCAGGCTATCAGAGGTAGCGCTAGCGTATCTCGATGGACGGAAGCTGTTTCACGACGTCGTCCAACGTCTTGATCTGTGCCAGGAAGGGCTCGAGTCTATCAAGCGGCAAGGCACATGGGCCGTCACATTTTGCCGAGTCGGGATCCGGGTGCGCTTCCAGGAAGAGCCCGGCGATACCGACGGCAACCCCGGCACGGGCCAGGTCCAGCACCTGCGCACGGCGTCCGTCCGCACTGTCGGCGCGTCCGCCCGGACGCTGCAGTGAGTGGGTGACGTCAAACAACAGCGGGAAGCCGGTGTCTTTCATCTCGCCGAAACCGAGCATATCGACGACCAGGTTGTTGTAGCCAAAGCTGGAACCGCGCTCGCACAGCAGCAGCCGTTCGTTGCCGGCCTCACGGAACTTGGTGATGATATGGCGCATCTCGTGGGGGGCAAGAAACTGGGGCTTCTTGATGTTGACCACCGCCCCGGTCTCGGCCATCGCCACCACCAGATCCGTCTGGCGCGCCAGAAACGCCGGCAGCTGGATAACGTCAGCCACCTCAGCGGCGGGCGCCGCCTGGTAGGGCTCATGAACGTCAGTAATCACCGGCACATTGAAGCGCGACTTCACCTCGTCGAGGATCGCAAGCCCCTTGTCCAGCCCAGGCCCACGGAAGGAATGCACCGAGCTGCGATTGGCCTTGTCGAAGCTCGCCTTGAACACATAAGGGATATCGAGCTTGCCGGTCACCTCGACGTAGGCCTCGGCCACCTCGAGCGCCAGCTCGCGGGATTCAAGCACATTCATCCCGGCAAACAGCACCAGGGGCAACGAATTGCCGGCCCTCAGGCCGGCAAACTCGATAATACGCTGGGCGTCAGACATCAGTATCACTCCTGATGGGTGGACTGGGCGCGGGTGCGCTTGGCCTTGTGCCCGAGTGCCGCATTGACGAAACCGGTAAACAGCGGATGCCCGTCACGCGGCGTCGAGGTGAATTCCGGATGGAACTGACACGCCACGTACCAAGGGTGATCCGGCAGCTCGACCATTTCCACCAGGGAGTTGTCGACGCTGCGACCGGAGATGACCAGTCCTGTCTTCTCGAGCTCTTCAATAAACTGGTTATTGACCTCGAAACGATGGCGATGACGCTCGACGATGACCTCGTCGCCGTAGGCGTCACGCGCCTTGGACCCCTTGGCCAGCCGGCACTCCTGGCCGCCCAGGCGCATGGTGCCGCCGAGATCGGAGGCCTCATCACGGATTTCGATCTTGCCCTCCGGATTGAGCCACTCGGTGATCAGGCCCACCACCGGATGCTGGGTATCGTGGGTGAACTCGGTGGAGTTGGCATCGTCCCAACCTGCCACATGACGAGCGTACTCGATCACCGCTACCTGCATCCCCAGGCAGATGCCCAGGTAAGGAATGTCGTTTTCACGGGCGAAGCGCGCGGTGGCAATCTTGCCTTCGACCCCGCGCTCACCAAAGCCACCCGGCACAAGAATCGCGTCCTTGCCTGCCAGCCGCTCGGTGCCGTGACGCTCGATATCCTCGGAGTCGATGTAGTCGACGTTGACCTTCACGCGGGTCTGGATACCCGCGTGGATCAAGGCTTCGTTGAGCGACTTGTAGGCGTCCAGCAGCTCCATGTACTTGCCGACCATGGCGATGTTGACCGACTTCAGCGGATTGAGCTTGGCATCGAGCACCTTGACCCACTCGCTCAGATCGGCCTCGCGGGCTTCCAGACGCAGCTTGTCGCAGACGATGTCATCAAGGCCGTGCTCGTGCAGCATCAGCGGAATGCGATAGATGGTATCGGCATCCTGAAGCGGCACCACCGCACGCTCTTCGACGTTGGTGAACAGCGCAATCTTGCGACGCTCGGTCTCTTCCAGCTCGACCTCGCTGCGGCAGATCAGGATATCCGGCTGGATACCGATAGAGCGCAGTTCCTTGACGGAGTGCTGGGTCGGCTTGGTCTTGGTCTCACCCGCCGTCTGGATGTACGGCACCAGGGTCAGGTGCATGAAAATGGCGTTGCTGGCGCCCTTCTCGCTGCGGATCTGACGGATGGACTCAAGGAACGGCAGTGACTCGATGTCGCCAACGGTACCGCCGATCTCGACCAGCGCTACGTCGAACCCTTCACCACCCTCGTACACGCGACGCTTGATTTCGTCGGTGATGTGCGGAATCACCTGCACCGTACCACCGAGGTAGTCACCACGGCGCTCCTTGCGCAGCACGTGCTCGTACACTCGGCCGGTGGTGAAGTTGTTGGCCTGGGTCATCTTGGTCCGGATGAAGCGCTCGTAGTGACCCAGATCCAGGTCCGTCTCTGCGCCATCCTCGGTGACGAACACCTCGCCGTGCTGGAAAGGGCTCATCGTGCCCGGATCCACGTTAATGTACGGGTCGAGCTTGAGCATGGTGACCTTGAGGCCGCGAGCCTCGAGAATCGCCGCCAGCGAGGCCGACGCAATGCCCTTGCCAAGAGAGGACACAACGCCGCCGGTCACGAAGATATATCGTGTCATGGAGAACCTGTCGAAACGTGATCGGTAGGCCCGGCAGGAAGCCGCGCCAGGATGGGACGACAGACTAGCAGAATTCGATCAACGGCTCAATTTGCACAACAGGGAAGCTTCTTCTCTCTGCCCAACTCGCCAGCGCTTTGGCGCCCGCCCTCCTGATCGAACGGGCGCCAGCATCACTCTCGGTTTCTAGATATCGAGGTAGTCGAGGATACCCTCGCCCGCCTGGCGGCCTTCATACACGGCGGTCACCACGAGATCGGAGCCGCGTACCATGTCACCACCGGCGAAGATCTTTTCATTGGTGGTCTGGAAAGCAAAGCTGCCGTGCTCCGGCGCTTTCACCCGGCCACGCTCGTCAACCTCGATACCAAAGGTCTCGAACCAGGGGGCCGGACTAGGCTGAAAACCGAAGGCAATGACCACGGCGTCCGCCGCAATGATTTCCTCGGATCCTGGCACCACTTCAGGACGACGACGTCCGTTCTCGTCGGCCTCGCCCAGCCGCGTGCGCACCACCTTGACGCCTTCGACTCGCTCCTCACCGACGACCGCCACCGGCTGCCGATTGAACAGGAAGTCGACACCTTCCTCCCGGGCATTGGCCACCTCGCGACGGGAACCCGGCATGTTCTCTTCATCACGACGATAGGCGCAGGTGACTTCCCTGGCACCCTGCCGGATGGCGGTACGGTTGCAGTCCATGGCCGTGTCGCCGCCACCCAGCACCACCACCCGCTGGCCTTCCAGAGACACGAAGTCCTCGGGGTTCTTTTCGAAGCCCAGACGATGATTGACGTTGGCGATCAGGTAGTCGAGCGCCTTGTGCACGCCGGGCAGATCCTCGCCCGGGAAGCCACCTTCCATGTAGGTGTAGGTACCCATGCCGAGGAACACCGCGTCGTACTTCTCGAGCAGCTCGTCGAAGGCAATGTCCTTGCCGACGTCGACGCCCAGGCGGAACTCCACGCCCATCTCCTCGAATACGGCGCGACGGCGCTCCATGACGGTCTTTTCAAGCTTGAATTCCGGAATGCCGAAGGTCAGCAGACCACCGATCTCGGCGTACTTGTCATACACCACCGGCTTGACCCCATTACGCACCAGAATATCCGCGCAACCGAGCCCGGCGGGTCCGGCACCGATGATGGCGACCTTCTTGTCGGTCCAGGTCACCTGACTCATGTCCGGGCGCCAGCCCATGGCAAAGGCCGTGTCCGTGATGTATTTCTCCACGGAGCCGATGGTCACGGCGCCAAAGCCATCATTGAGGGTGCAATCACCCTCGCACAGGCGATCCTGGGGGCACACCCTGCCGCATACCTCGGGCAGCGAATTGGTGCGATGAGACAGCTCTGCCGCCTCGAGAATGTTGCCCTCGCTGACCAGTTGCAGCCAGTTGGGAATATAGTTGTGAACAGGGCACTTCCATTCACAGTAGGGATTGCCGCAGTGCAAGCAGCGATGGGCCTGACTCGCCGCATCCATGGGCTTGAACGGTTCGTAGATTTCAGCGAACTCACGGGCGCGGGTGCGCGCCGCTTTCTTCTGCGGATCCTGACGACCGACGTCGATGAACTGGAAGTCGTTGCTCAAACGGTTTGCCATGATGTTCTCCTGCCTTTTTCGGGACGCCGTCGGGTTATTCGGGCTGACGCGTGGACTGGGCGAGCAGACCGCTCAGGCTCGCCGCCTTGGGCTTCACCAGCCAGAAATGGCGGATGAAGTCGCTGAAGTCCTCGAGGATCGCCTGGCCGCGTTGTGAGCCGGTCTCGGCAACATATTCCTCGATGGTCTCCCTCAGGTGTCTCCGGTAGGCCTCCATGGCCTCGGTATTGACGCGATGGATCTCCACCAGCTCGTGGTTGTAGCGATCCACAAAACAGCGATCTTCGTCGAGCACGTAGGCAAAGCCGCCGGTCATGCCTGCACCGAAGTTGACGCCAGTTTCACCGAGCACGCAGACGATGCCGCCGGTCATGTACTCACAGCAGTGATCGCCAGAGCCTTCGATGACCGCATGGGCACCGGAGTTGCGCACGCCAAAGCGCTCGCCGGCCGTGCCCGCAGCGAACAGCTTGCCGCCGGTCGCGCCGTACAGGCAGGTATTGCCGATGATCGCTGTCTTGTGGCTGTCGAACTGACTGTTCTTCGGCGGCGTGATGACGATCTTGCCACCATTCATGCCCTTGCCGACGTAGTCGTTGGCATCCCCTTCCAGGTACAGGTTGAGCCCGCGAGCGTTCCATACACCAAAGCTCTGACCCGCCACGCCGGTAAAGCGTGCCGTCACCGGGGCATCGTCGAGACCAGCCTCGCCATACTGCTTGGCAATGGCCCCAGAGGTCAGCGCCCCCACCGAACGGTCACAGTTGGTGATGGTGAAGGACACGTCGGCCCCGGCCTTGGACTCGATCGCCGACTTGAGCGCATCGAGCACCTCGAGGTTCTTGGCACCAGGGTCATGTGGCACGTTGCGGCTGACCTGGCAGGACTGGGGCGCATCTGCCGGCACGTGATCGTTGGCCAGCAACGGCGTCAGGTCCAGCTTGTTCTGCGACGGTGTCAGGCCTTCAAACACCTCCAGCAGATCGGTGCGGCCAATCAGGTCGGTGAGCTTGCGCACCCCTACGAGCGCCATCAGCTCACGCACTTCTTCAGCAATGAAGCGGAAGTAATGCTTGACCATGTCCACCGTGCCGCGGAAGTGTTCATCACGCAGATACTGCATCTGGGTCGCCACGCCGGTGGCGCAGTTGTTCAGGTGACAGATGCGCAGGTACTTGCAGCCCAGGGCCACCATCGGCGCCGTACCAAAGCCGAAGCTCTCGGCACCGAGAATCGCCGCCTTGATCACGTCGAGACCGGTCTTCAGACCGCCGTCGGTCTGCAGTCGAATCTTGTCGCGCAGGCCGTTGATACGCAGCGCCTGATGCACTTCCGGCAAGCCTAGCTCCCAAGGCGAACCGGCATGCTTGATGGAGGTCAGCGGACTTGCCGCGGTACCACCGTCATAACCGGACACGGTGATCAAGTCTGCATACGCCTTGGCCACACCGGTCGCGATGGTGCCGATACCCGGCTCAGACACCAGCTTCACCGACACCTGGGCATCAGGATTGACCTGCTTGAGGTCGAAGATCAGCTGAGCCAGGTCCTCGATGGAATAGATATCGTGATGTGGCGGCGGCGAGATCAAGGTCACCCCCGGCACCGAGTAGCGCAGACGGGCAATCAGCTCGTTCACCTTGCCACCCGGCAACTGGCCGCCTTCACCAGGCTTGGCACCCTGGGCGACCTTGATCTGCAGCACCTCGGCATTGACCAGATAGGCCGGAGTAACGCCAAAACGACCAGAGGCGATCTGCTTGATCTTGGAGCTTCTGATAGTGCCGTAACGTGAGGGGTCTTCACCGCCCTCACCAGAGTTGGAGCGCCCACCGGCCTCGTTCATGGCCTGCGCCAACGCTTCATGGGCCTCAGGAGACAGTGCCCCCAGGGACATGCCGGCGCTGTCGAAGCGTGGCAGCAGGTCCTCGACCGGCTCGACCTCCTCAAGCGGAAGCGGCTCGGCGGCGGGCTTGAGCTTGAGCAGGTCACGAATGGTGGCTGGGTCACGCTCATTGACCAGTTGGGCAAACTTCTTCCACTTGCTGTAGTCGCCCTCCTGCACCGCCTCCTGCAGCGCTTTCACCACATCGGGGTTGTAGGCGTGATACTCGTGCCCGTGAACGTACTTCATCAGGCCGCCCTGGGAAATACCCTTGCGCGGCTTCCAGGCGTCCTTGGCCAGCGCCACCTGGGTCAGCTGAATCTCGTTGAAGCCAGTACCCTGAATGCGCGACGCCATGCCGGTGAAACACAAATCCATGACTTCCGAGGAAAGCCCCACCGCCTCAAACAGCTGGGAGCCACGGTAGGACGCCAGGGTCGAGATACCCATCTTCGACAGGATCTTGTAGAGCCCTTTCTGCAGGCCCTTGCGATAGTTCTCGCGAGCATCAGCGGGGTTGCCAGAGAGCTCACCGCTACGGTGCATATCGGCCATGACCTGATAGGCAAGCCATGGATAGACCGCCGTCGCCCCGACACCGAACAGCACCGCCATCTGATGCGCGTCGCGGGCATAGCCGGTCTCGACGATCAGGTTGACGCGAGGACGCAGGGCCTTGCGACCGAGTTCGTTGTGGATCGCGCCCACCGCCAGTGCCGGATGGATCGGCACCTGCCCCTGGGGAAGGTCAGCGTCGGACAGGACCAGAATGACCTTTTGCTCATGCACCGCGGCTTCTGCCTCACGGCAAAGCTCCAGCAGCGCAGCCTTGAGCCCCTTCTCTTCCGGGTCATAGCCCAGCGACAGGGTGTGACTGGCGAAGGCGGGGTCGTCCTGACTCACCAGGGCGGTGAACTTGCGTGGCGACAGGATCGGGGTGGTCAGCACGATCCGGTGGGCGTGTTCAGGGGTCGCCTTGAACACGTTGCGCTCGGCGCCGATGCAGGTCTCAAGCGACATGACGATGGCTTCACGCAGCGGATCGATGGCCGGATTGGTCACCTGGGCGAACTTTTGACGGAAGTAGTCCGAGAGCATGCGATGCTTGCCCGACAGGACCGCCATGGGGGTGTCGTCACCCATGGAGCCGACGGCTTCCTGACCGCTTTCTCCCAGCGGGCGCAGCACCTGGTCGCGCTCTTCGAAACTCACCTGGAACATCTTCTGCTGCACCTGCAGCGTTTCAGGGTCCATATTCTTGAAGGCGGCAAGCTCGGTCAGGGCAGACTCGAGGAACTGGGCTTCCTGCTTCAGCCAGCGCTTGTAGGGATAGGCAGACTTCAGCCGCTCATCGATGTCGCTGGTGTGCAGCACCTCACCGGTCTCGGTGTCCACCGCCAGAATCTGACCGGGACCGACACGTCCCTTGGCGACCACGTCTTCGGGCTTGTAGTCGTAGGTGCCGATCTCGGAGGCCAGGGTAATGAAGCCGTTCTTGGTGATCACCCAGCGGGCCGGACGCAGGCCGTTGCGGTCAAGCATGCACAGCGCCTGACGCCCATCGGTCATGACCACGCCGGCAGGACCGTCCCACGGCTCCACGTGCATGGAGTTGTATTCGTAGAAGGCGCGCAGGTCGCCGTCCATGATTTCCACGTTCTGCCAAGCAGGCGGCACCATCATGCGCACCGCACGGTGCAGCTCCATGCCACCGGTCAACAGCACCTCCAGCATATTGTCCATGCTCGAGGAGTCGGAACCGGTGGTGTTGACGATCTGGTCGAGGCTGGCGATGTCGGGCAGCCGCTCGGAGATGAAGTTCTCCTTGCGCGAGTTGGCCCAGCCACGGTTGGCCTCAATGGTGTTGATCTCGCCGTTATGGGCCAGCAGACGGAACGGCTGAGCCAGCGGCCAACGGGGGGCGGTGTTGGTGGAGAAGCGCTGGTGAAACACGCAGATAGCGGTTTCCAGACGCTCATCACCGAGATCCTGATAGAAGGCCGGCAGATCTACCGGCATGACCAGCCCCTTGTAGGACACCACTTCACTGGACAGCGAGCTTACATAGAAGTCGGGCTCATGAATCAGGGCCTGCTCGGCCAGACGACGAGCCATGAACAGGGAAACATCAAACGCTTCTTCCCCCGCACCCGGCTCGACAAACAGCTGACGGATCCGCGGCAGGCAGTCGAGGGCCATGGGACCACAGACACTGGGGTCGACCGGCACGTCGCGCCAGCCGATGACCTTGACACCACGCTGGGTCAGGCAGTCTTCCAGTGTCTGTCGGGCGGCCGTCTCGCGCTGGTCGTCATCCGGCAGAAAGATCACCCCTACGGCGTAGCGATCCCCCAAGGCCACATCAAGGCTCTCCTGAGCCACCTGACGCATGAAGCCGTCGGGCATCTTCAACAACAGCCCGCAACCATCGCCGGTCTTGCCGTCGGCCGCGATACCACCGCGGTGGGTCATGCAGGTAAGGGACTCGATGGCAGTGCTGAGCAATTCATGGCTAGCCTGCCCTTCCATGTGGGCGATCAGGCCAAACCCGCAGTTGTCACGGAACTCGCCAGGCTGATGAAGACCTTTGTTCATGGGCGCGCCTCGGGTGAAAGGGTTGTAGTCACAGCATTTTCGCGATATTGTTATCGGCTTTTCTTTTTATTTAGCGCCCACTCGGGCCATCGCTAACTGCAGGAAAAATGGGTTCCCAGCATAGCCAGCACCCCGCCCTTGCGCAATTACCCGCGACCTCCAGATAGATAAAAAAACACCGTAAATCTGAAGGTTGCACAGACAGGCAAGAAAAAAAACGTATCAGGTCAACCACTTGGAAGTGTTTTCCAGCAAGTTCGACTACCCCGATTTCGCCACTAGACTTTAGTCGTAAAAACTGTCGACACCCCATGCCGATCAGGCATATGACATACTGATCGACGCATGAACGCTGTTCGTGAACCTGCTCGCCATCCGCCCTGATTGCCTGTGACTGGCTGACAGACTGACGGAGCCCCCCCCCTTGCATCAGTCTGTCGCGAGCGACGCTACCCTCAGACACGCAAACGCCCGCACAATGGCGGGCGCCGGCGATCCACGCTCGAGCAAAACCGGTCGGGCACTACCCTCTGCCGCAGCCCAGCATCAGCAACGCGGGAACTCCTTGATGCAATCGTGAAGGACCGCGGATGGCGTCTGATCATGGACGCAGGCCTTGCCGAGCTCCTGCAGCAGGATCAGTCGAATGCGATCGTCGAGATTTTTCTTGTCAAGCTTCATGCGTGACACGAAGTCCTCCACACTCATCTCGGCCGGCGCCGACACCGGGAGACCACAGCGCTCGATCAGCCGCCGTGTGCGGTCGACCGCTTCGCTATCGATAAATCCGAGCCGCATCGACAGGTCGGCAGCCATCATCATGCCCGCTCCCACTGCCTCGCCGTGCAACCAGGCACCGTAGCCCATATGGGCCTCGATGGCATGACCAAAGGTATGGCCCAGATTCAACAGCGCCCGAACACCTTGCTCGGTTTCATCCAGGGCCACGATCTCGGCCTTGATCGCACAGCTACGCTCGATGGCCGTGGCCAGAGCCACGTCATCCAGCCGACGTAGCGCGTCGAGCTGCTGCTCCAGCCATTCGAGAAAAGCGCGATCGTAGATAAAGCCGTACTTGATCACCTCGGCAAGCCCGGCGGACAACTCCCGCTGGGGCAGCGTCGCCAGCGTCGCCGTATCGATCAGCACGGCACGGGGCTGCCAGAAGGCACCAATCATATTCTTGCCCAGGGGATGATTGACCCCGGTCTTGCCTCCCACCGAAGAGTCCACCTGAGACAACAGCGTGGTCGGCACCTGAATGAACGAGATGCCACGCTGATAAGACGCTGCGGCATACCCGACCATATCCCCGATCACCCCGCCACCCAGGGCCACGAGCGTCGAGCGGCGGTTGAAGCCAGCCTCCAGCAAGGCATCCCAGATGCGCGACACCCCTTCGATATTCTTGTACGCCTCCCCATCGGGCAGTACCAGGGTTTCGATACGCAGCGTTTCGTCCGCCCGGGCGAGCGCCGTCGTCAGGCGCTCGAGGTAGTGCGCCGCCACGGTCTCATTGGTCACCACCATCACCTGCCGCCCGGACAGGTGCGAGACCAGGCGCTCGCCCTGGTCCATCAGTCCCGCACCGATATAGATGGGGTAGCTACGCTCTCCCAGGGAGACGTTCAACGACAAGGGATCAGCAATCGATGCGGTGGTCATGAGGAAGCCTTGCAAGTCAGGGGGTCGAGAAGACGATGGACACGCCGCACGATATCGTTGACCACGGAGCGCGGTCCGCGGCGATCCGTACGCACTACCAGGTCGGCGGTGGCACGATACAGCGGGTCGCGCAGCGCAAACATGTCACGCAAAAGCTGCTCGCGATCACCGCGCTGCAACAGCGGACGGTTGCGATCCTTGGCGGTACGCTTGAGCTGCTGTTCCACGGTGGTATAGAGATAGATGACGGTGCCACCCTCCCGGATGCACTGTCGATTTTCCTCGCGCAGCACGGCGCCACCACCCGTGGCAATGACGACCTGGTCGTAATCGACCAGCTCGCTGATCATGCTGCTTTCACGATCGCGAAAGCCACTCTCGCCCTCGACATCGAAGATCCAGGGAATATCCGCGCCGCAGCGTGCCTGGATCTCATGGTCGCTGTCGTAGAAGGGACGTGACAATTCGGCCGCCAGCAGGCGGCCGATGGTGCTCTTTCCAGCCCCCATGGGGCCTATCAGAATCAGGTTCGGTACATCCTGCATCAGTGATTCGCCAGGCCGTCGTCGAGTATCCGGGGTGTAATGAATACCAACAACTCTACCTTATCGTTGACGTCCTCGGTATAGCGAAAAAGCCTACCCAGCACCGGCAGGTCACCCAGCAAGGGGGTCTTGTAGAGGGTATGCAGCTGCTGCGTGGTCAAAATTCCGCCCAACACCACGGTTTCACCGTTATCCACCAGCACCTGGGTCTGAATCTCGTTGGTATCAATAGCGGGCTCGCCGTCGATGCTCTGCTCGGCCAAGGTATCGTTGTTGATGGTCAGATCCATCACCACCCGGTCGTCACCGGTGATCTGTGGCGTTACCTCCAGCGCCAGCACGGCCTCCTTGAACTCCACGTTGGTGGCGCCACTGGAAGTGGACTCCTGGTAGGGAATCTCCGTACCCTGCTTGATCAGCGCCGTATGCTGATTGGAAGTAATCACCCTGGGCTCGGAAATGGTCTGGCTCTTGCCTTCGCTCTCCAGCGCTCGAAGCTCCAGGTCCAGCAGCACGTCACCGGCCAGATAGCCGATGTTGAAAGAGTTACCCGCTTCCAGGGCATCTCCCAGGTCCACGGACATGCCGCCGTAGGTATCCCCTCGATTGCCCGAAATCACATCCCCGATGGTGATATCCCCACTATCGCCGACGGTCTTGCCATGGCGACTGCTGACACCCCAGTTGACGCCGATTTCCTCGGCGGTATTGTCCCTGGCGACGACGATACGCGCCGAGATCTGTACCTGCTTGACCGGTACATCGAGCCGCGCCAGGGTTCTTCTGATCTCGAGCAGCTGAGCCGGCACATCCTGGATCAGCAAGGTGTTGGTGCGCGGATCCGTGGCGACCCTGCCGCGCTCGGTCAGCAGACCAAAGCCACTCTCACCTCGCAGCAGCGCGGCCAGCTCACTGGCCTTGGCATAGCGCACCTCGACATGCTCCGTCACCAGCGGCTCCAACAGGTCGCGTCGAGAAGCGGCCTCCAACGAGAGTCGGTCCCGCTCGGCAAGCTCCGCCACCGGGGCCACCAGCAGGATATCGCCCTGGCGGCGACTACCCAGCCCCTGGGTCTGCAGCACCATTTCCAGGGCCTGGTCCCAGGGCACGTTATCGAGATTCAGCGTGACGCGACCACTGACGCTATCACTGACCACGATATTGAGGCCGGTGAAGTCACTCAGCACCGACAGCACGGAACGCACCTCGACATCCTGGAAGTTCAGCGTGATCGGCGCGCCCTGATAGTCCGCCTGCGGATAATCTGCCGCCTGCACGCTGCAGGACGCCACTCCCAAGATGACCGGCACGAGCCAGAGCAACAGCCCCCGCCTGCGGTGCTTGCGGCCCTTCATCGGGCTGCGCCATGATTTCATCAGTCTCTGCATGTTCGCCCCGCGTCATTGAGTTGCTGTGGCGACGACGGACCCTGCTGGCCCTTCGCCCACCGACACCAGGCGATCCCGCCAGGCATAATGCTCCGGATGATCGGCTTCCAGCCTGACCGCATCGGGTTCGATGGCCGCCACCTTGACCGCTGGAGAGGCCAGCGACTGCCCCTCCATTACGGCATGCACCCGCCCTCCAGGCGTCTCGAACAAGGCCCAGCGCTGGGACTGGCGCTCCAGCACCCCGACCAGGGTCAATTCGTCCAGAGCAAAGGCGGCCAACCCTTGGGGATCGCGCTGCACCTGGCCGGCGAAGCGAAAGGGGCTTCTCGACTCGGCATACAGGTAGTGAAGAATCGGAAGCTCAACGCTCTCAGGCAGCTCTCCTGCCGGCTGGCGCCATTCGGTGGTCAGCGCCGCCGCCAGTCGTTCATCCAACGCTTCCAGGCTGTCGTGTTCACAGCCCGTCAAGACACAGCCCGTCATGACACAGGCCAGAACCAGCCACAGACGGGTGAACTCTCCCCGACAGCGGCTGCTCATTGACGCCGTACCTGCTCATCGGAGACTCGCACAGCGGCGGCCGACGCATCGCCAATACTGTAGGTCTGCACCCGAGCACTCAGCTCAAGCTGGCCTTCCACGGGCAGCAGACTGAAGTCGTGAATGGTCACCAAGCGCGGCAGATTGGCGAGGTCAGCGATAAAGCCACCGATGGCGTGATATCCCCCCCGCACCCGCAGCTCGAAGGGACGCTCCACATAGAGCGCCAGCGGACGAGGCTGCCCCAGCGCCAGCTCCTGCAGTGCCAGCCCCCGGGCTCTGGCCTCATCCCCGATACCTTCAAGCAGCGAGGGGATATCAGCCCCATCCGGCAGCATCTGCCGACGCTCGCTGACCATCTGATCCAGATTCACCAGCACGCGCTTCATGCGATCCAGCTCCGCCAGCTCACGCGCCCGCGCTTCAAACTCCCCGATCGCCTGCTGCTCCTGCAGCTCAAGCTGCTCCAGGCGTATCGCCAGCGGTCGCACGTAGCACACCAGCGTCACAACAAGCGCAACGCAAAAGGCGCTGGAGCCCACCAGCACGCGCAACATCCATGGCCAGCGCCCGGCCTCACCCAGCTCCAACCGTCGCCAGTCGACCACACCCAAGCGACGCCACTCTTCCCTTAGGCGCAGCCACCGGGAGCGCGATGATGGCACCCCCGCTATCGCGTCGGCCCCATGCCCCACCGCCCTGCGCCTATCCAGTGACGGCATCATGGCCTTGGCCTCTCGACGGCGTGGGACGCCAGCTGCAACTGCACGACAAAGTGCTGGCGACCATGCTGTGCCCCTACCCGAGACAGCTGCGGCTCCAGGAACGTCGGCACTCGCTCAAGGGCACGCAGCTGCTCGACCAGGCGCGCACTGTCGACCGCCTCCCCCTCGAGGATAAGCGCATCATCGCGGCGCTCGACCCGGTCATAACGCACGCTATTGACCAGCGTCGCAGCCAGACCATTGACCACATCCAGGGTCTGCCGACGCTGGTCCTGCAACCGAGACAGCAGTGCCTCTTCCTGGTCAAGCAGCGCCAGCTGCCGGTCAAGGTCCGCCATTTCCCGCGACGTTGCCTCGAGCTGCGTCATCGCCTGCTGCACGTGCTGGTCGCGCTCAGCCATCAACGACAGCTGCCACTGCAGCCACAGCGACGCCAGCAAGGCCACTCCCACGCCTGCTGCTGCAGCCATGACCACCGTCAGCCAGAAGCCATGGGTACGCCGCACCCTGGCCGCGTCGCGCCAATCGAGCAGATTGATGCGCACCCGGCTCATGCCCGCCCCCTCAGCGCCAGGCCACAGGCGGTCAGCAGCGCGGGGGCCTCGGCGCGCACGGCGTCGACGTCCAGGGATGATGCAATGCTCATGCCCTCCAGCGGATCGACCAGGCTGACCGGCAATCCGATCGACTCAGATAGCCGTTCGGCGAAGCCGCCGATCAGGCTGGTGCCCCCCGCCACCAACAGGCGACTCAGCGGGCGAAATCCCCCCGACACGCGATAGAGCTGGAGCGAGTTTTCGATATGGCCGATCAAGGTATCGAGAAACGGCAGCAGCACGGCATGCCCATAGTCCCCCGGCAAGCCGCCGCGTTTCTTGGCGAAACCCGCTTCATCAAGACTCATGCCGTAGTGACGCTGGATGGCCTCGGTCAACTGCATGCCGCCGTAAAGACTGTCGTGGCTATAGATGATCCGCCCTGCCTCAAGCACATGCAGCGCATTGAGATAGGCACCAACATCCACCAGCGCCAAGGCCTCATCCCCCATCTGCAGACGCCGATAGAGCCCAGCCATGGCTCGTTCGATGGCAAAGTTCTCCACATCGACGGCGGCCGGCACCAGCCCACTGGCCTCCAGCGCCTGGGTCAATTGCTCGACATCGTGGCGTCGACACGCCACCAGCAACCACTCCCGAAATGCCGGATCATCGACACACTCACCGAGGCATTGAAAGTCGAATGCCACCTCACGGAACGGAAACGGAATGTGCTTGTCAGACTCCCACTCGATCCGGGCTTCGACCTGGTCCTCGTTCAAGTCCGCCGGGAAACGCAGCAAGCGTGTGATCGCCGCTCCAGAAGGGACCGCCACGGCGGCATGCCGACTGCGCGGGGCGGCGCGCTCGACGACACGGGACAGGACCTCGATCACCTCGCCCATATCGCGAATACGGCGTTCGACCACGGCTCCCTGGCGCAAGGGTCCCACCGCATGGCTGACCACTCGGTGGCCACCCGCTACCGACTCAAGCTCGATCAGCTTGACCGTGGCAGACGTGATATCCACACCCACCAGGCCATTGGCCCTTGAGGTAAACCACATGTCGTCGTCGCATCCGCAGCTATGGCATGCACCCGATGCACATTACCGTGGTGCCAGCCTAGCCAACCGTAGGCAAGAGGTTACTGATCTATGCCACGACTTTGTGCAACAAGGCGGGTAATTCGTCACAAAGGTGGTGACGGCTGCGCCCAGTTCCTATAATGGCCGACGCAAAGGATTGCCTTTTTCAGTGATATACCCCGCCGTTTTCGTTTTCAGCATGGACACCGCGATTTCATGAAGTATCTCAGAACGCTCTTATTCTCTGCCGTGTGGCTAGTGATCTCACTGGGCGCCGCAGCAGCCTTGGGTGTCGTTGGTGCCGCCCTCTATTTTGCGCCCGGTCTTCCCGATGTCCGCCAGCTGCAGGACTTCGAGCTGCAGACCCCGCTGCGCATCTACACCAGGGACAACCAGCTGATTGGCGAATTCGGCGAGGAACGCCGCATGCCCGTCGATTTCGATGAGATCCCCGAGCCCATGCTGCAGGCCCTGATGGCCGCTGAGGACGCGGCGTTCTTTGAACACCCGGGGGTGGATCCGAAAGGGCTGGCGCGGGCCGTCAAGCAGCTGATCACCAGCGGCGGCACGCCCCAGTCCGGGGGTTCGACCATCACCATGCAGGTAGCGAGAAACTATCTGCTGACGTTGGACCGCACCTTTACCCGCAAGCTGCGTGAAATCCTGCTGTCGCTGCAGATGGAACAGATTCTGTCCAAGCAGGAAATCATGGAGCTGTACGTCAACAAGATCTTCCTGGGCCACCGCGCCTACGGCATTGCCGCTGCGGCAGAGGTCTATTATGACAAGCCGCTGGACGAACTGACCCTGGCCGAAAGCGCCATGATTGCCGGGCTGCCCAAGGCGCCTTCGTCCTTCAACCCGCTGGCCAATGCCGAACGCGCTCTGATTCGCCGCAACTGGATCCTGTTCCGCATGCGCGAGCTCGGGTATATCGACCAGGCAGCCTACGACGACGCCGTCCAGGCCCCGATCACGGCTAGCCGTCACGTCGCCCGTGCCGAAGTTCAGGCCGATTATGTCGCGGAGATGGCGCGCCAGTTTGCCACCGAACGTTTCGGTGACGAGGCCTATACCGGCAGCTATCGCATCACCACGACCATCGACAGCGAGCTGCAGCCCATGGCGCGCCAGGCGCTGGCCAATGGCCTGATCGCCTACGATACCCGCCACGGCTGGCGGGGCCCGGAAGACACCGATATCCCGCAAAGTCTGGCAGAAGCGCAGGACCAGACCGAGCGCACTGGCCTGGAAGAAGAGCTGTCTGGCTCACCCGAGGTGATGGAGACCGCTCGTCGTGCCGCAGAACGCAGTCAGACAACGGTCGAAGGCATCGATGGCGACGTCAGCAACTGGCTGCAAGTGCTCGAGCGCACCCCCTCCTTCGGCCCCCTGGAGCCCGCCATTGTGGTGGCGACCGATGGCCGTGAAATGAAGGTTCTTACCCACGACAGCCAGCTGATCACCCTGGACTGGGCGGGCCTTGAGTGGGCAGCACCTTACAAGAGCGCTCGCTATCGTGGGGCCAAGCCCACGGCAGCCTCCCAGATCGCCAGTCGCGGTGATCTCGTGCGCATTCTGCAGCGCGAAGACGACAGCTGGCGACTCTCCCAGCAGCCCGATGCGGAAGGCTCGCTGGTGGTGATGGATCCCAAGACCGGTGCGATTCTGGCCCTGCAGGCGGGCTTTGACTTCGATGCCAGCAAGTTCAACCGCGCCATTCAGGCACGTCGCCAGGCGGGCTCGATCTTCAAGCCGTTTATCTACCTGGCAGGCCTCAACAGCGGCGATGTGACCCCCGCCACCGTGATCAACGACGCCCCCGTCGTGCTCAACGATGGCAGCAACGAACTGTGGCGCCCATCGAACTCCAGCGGCGACTTCCTTGGCCCGACCCGTCTGCGCACTGGTCTGGCACGATCGCGCAACCTGGTTACCATCCGCCTGCTGCAAAGCATTGGCCTTGATCGCACCATCGATTTTCTGGTCGACTTCGGCTTCTCCCGAGAGCGTCTGCCTAACGGTCTGTCGCTGGCTCTGGGTAGCGCCAGCCTGACGCCACTGGAGATGACCAATGCCTACGCCGTGCTCGCCAACGGCGGTTTCCGCGTCACTCCCTGGTTTATCGAAAAGATTACCCAGGGTGAGCAACAGACGCTGGTGGAAGAGGCAAGCCCGCGGGTGGCATGCCGTGAGTGCGAGGAAGGACAAAGCACCACCGAGATCGACGGCAAGACCTATGAAGTCGCTCCGCGGGTGGCCAATGCCCGCGCGGTCTACCTGCTGCGTGACATGTTGCGTGACGTGGTCGAACGCGGCACCGCTCGTCGCGCGCTCTCCCTTGAGCGCAGCGATATCGTCGGCAAGACCGGTACCACCAACGATCAGCGCGACGCCTGGTTCGCGGGCTTCAACGGCGACTACGCCACCACCGTATGGGTCGGCAAGGACGACAACACTCCCACGGCGGAGTACGGCGCCCAGGCCGCACTGCCGATCTGGGTCGACTTCATGGGCCAGGCGCTGGCGGGCAAGCCGGAGAACATTCCGCCGCAGCCGCCAGGTATCGTGACGGCCCGCGTAGACGCCAACACCGGCCGGTTACTCGGCGACAACCAGGGCGGTGGCATCGAGGAAATCTTCGACGAAGATCACATGCCCAGTGTCCAGCCCCGTCGCGTGGAAAGCGCCGTGGAGCGTCACAGCGGCTCCCAGGGCACTGGCGCCTACGAAGCTATCTTCTAGCCTCATCCCGCAAGTCGCTTCTCCCCCGCCCGGGGGAGAAGCAAGACTGCCGCCATGGCGGCATCCTGATCTCTTCCCCTAGCCTTATCCAGGTGACCACCACATGGTGCTTTCCCGCTTACGCACGCTGGCAGCCACACTGTGCTTCTTTGGGCTTTTTGTGCCGATATCGCCATCCCTGGCCGATTCCTTCTACGCCCCTGCGGCGCCGAACGACGACGCCCCCGACTTTATCGGGCATGTCGAATTTGGCTATACCCGCCTCTCCGGCAATACCAACACCGAGACCGTGCTGGGCAAGACCCAGCTGACCTGGCTCAACGGCGCCTGGCTATCGCGCTTTCGGGCCGAAGCCCGCCATGCCAGCGAGGACAGTGAAACCAGCGCCGAACGCTACATGACCTCGTTTCGTCAGCGCCGCGAGCTGGTGGGTCCTCACTATCTGTTTGCCTTTGGTCGCTGGGAGAAGGACCGTTTCAGCGGCTACGATCATCAGTTCACCGCCATTACCGGTTACGGCCGGCAGATCCTCGACTCTCCCCGTGCCCATCTTGAGCTTGAGGCAGGCCCAGGCTATCGCGCAGACATCCTGCCCGACGAGGACGATCAGCGCCTGGCCGTCGCCTACGGCGCCATGGAAGCCGGCTACATCCTGAGCGCCAGCGCCAGTCTTGAACAGGAACTCTCGGTCGAGACCACGCGCAAGAACTCGACGCTACGCTCTTACACCGCACTCGATACCCGGATCAATGCGCACATGTCGCTGCGACTGTCGCATGAGATAAAGCACAACTCGGATCCACCCGAAGACGCCGAAGCACGGACGGATCGAATTACGTCAGCCTCATTACGCTACGAGTTCTAAGACGACGTCAGCCTGGATCAGCGCCCGTGCCAGCGTTGGTGAACCAGCCGCTCTCGATACACCAAGCACTGCGCTCCCTGATCGAGCCCGCCCATACAAAAAAGCCCATACAAAAAAGCCCTCCAGTGGAGGGCTTTTTCATTACCGCATGACCAGAGAGCCACGCTTGAGACGGCGCTCAGCTGCCGTAGACGTCGTCGATGGTCTTCAGCGGATAGTGCGAAGGATAGGGCTTGCGTGCCACCCCTGAGTCGACAGCCGCCTGGGCGACGGCGGAGGTCACTCGCTCCAGCAGGCGCACATCCACCGGGGTCGGAATGATGTATTCCCGGCCAAAGCTCATGGCGTCACGCTCGTAGGCATCCAGCACCGCCTGAGGAACAGGCTCGCGAGCAAGGTCCTTGAGCGCATGGACCGCCGCTACCTTCATCTCCTCGTTGATGCGAGTTGCACGCACATCCAGCGCGCCACGGAAGATGAACGGGAAACCCAGCACATTATTGACCTGGTTGGGGTAGTCAGACCGCCCCGTCGCCATGATGACGTCCGGGCGGGTTTCCCGGGCCAGATCGGGATGAATCTCGGGGTCCGGGTTGGTGCAGGCAAAGACGATGGGATCCTTGGCCATTTTGCGGATATGGTCGGCCGTCATCAGGCCGGGGCCGGACAGGCCGATAAAGACATCCGCGCCATCGATGGCGTCGTCCAGGGTGCGCTTGTCGGTATCTACCGCAAACATCGCCTTGTGCTGATTCAGGTCTTCCCGCCCGCTATGGATGACTCCCTTGCGGTCGAGCATCACCAGGTTGGCGGGATTCGCACCACAAGCCACCAGCAGCTTCATGCAGGCAATCGCAGCAGCACCAGCCCCCATGCAGACGATCCGCGCCTGCTCAAGCGACTTGCCGGCGATGTCGAGCGCATTCAGCATGCCCGCCGCCGTCACGATGGCGGTGCCGTGCTGGTCATCATGGAAGACCGGGATCTTGCAGCGCTCAACCAGGGCTTGCTCGATCTCGAAGCACTCCGGCGCCTTGATGTCCTCGAGATTAATGCCACCCCAACTGTCGGCAATGCGCGCCACCGTGTCGATGAACGCCTGCGGACTCTCGGCATCGACCTCGATATCGACCGAGTTGATGCCGGCAAAGCACTTGAACAGCACCCCCTTGCCTTCCATGACCGGCTTGCTGGCCAGCGGACCGAGGTTGCCAAGGCCAAGGATGGCGGTGCCATCGGAAATCACCGCGACGGTGTTGCCCTTGCCGGTATAGCGATAGGCATTCTCCGGGTCCCGAGCGATTTCGCGCACGGGCTCCGCCACGCCAGGACTATAGGCAAGCGCCAGGTCCTTGGCGGTGGCCGTCGGTTTGGTCAGCTCGACCGACAGTTTGCCGGGAATGGGAAGTGCGTGATAGTCCAGCGCAGCCTGCTTCTTTGCGTCTGTCATGCTTGGTGTCCGGATATCCTTGTGGAACGTGGCCACACAATATAGAAAAATATTCCATTTCTCAACATTGGCACCAAAAGCGATATTTACACGCTCGTTTGAAGATGTTCGCTGACAATGTCGACAACTTTTGCTGCATTGCACCAACGTCTAACAAAGCGCTGAATCCATCAGCCGAGCGACGCAAGCGTCCTTAGAAGACTAGACCTCAGCGACATCTTACGCATTGATGCGCCGCAACAGCGATACCCAGAAACGTGGTGCGATGCGTCCTCCAGATACAACAAACCCGCCAATGCTGGCGGGTTTGTGACGGGCAAAGCCCGAGCGTCATCATGACATTGCGCCGTCGCCTGACGACGGCGCCCATCAGACGATCAACGCTTGAGTGCAGCACCAAAGCGCTTGTTGAAGCGCTCGACGCGGCCACCGGTGGTAGCCTGCTTCTGCTTGCCAGTGTAGAAGGGGTGGCACTGAGAGCAGACGTCCAGGTGCAGGTCGTGACCGACAGTGGAGCCGACTTCGAAGCTGGCGCCGCAGGAGCAAGTCGCGTTGACCGTCTTGTAATCCGGGTGGATACCTTGTTTCATCGTGAACCTCACTTTTCGGTATGCCGCCACCTGATCCATTGCCAGGCACCGCATACGGGTAATGGCACGGCCATCGTGCATGCTGTGACGCACCACCGTGCCGGCCGGTGAACCGCCTGCCTGTTACAGGCGGCGGAGCATTCTAGCAGACTTCATTGTGGAGGCCAATTGCCTGACACCCCTGCCCCGCGCGTACTGCGCATTGCTATTCCCTCACCTCTGCGCAGACTGTTCGACTACCGTCCTGGCGGCCCAGTTCCGCCCGACGGCTGGCAGGAGGGCCTGCGCGTGCGCGTCGAATTCGGTCGTCGGCAGGTGGTGGGCGTCATCGTGGCCTGCGCCGATGACAGCGACTTCCCACTGGACAAGCTGAAGCCCATTCAGAGCTGTATCGACAGCACGCCGCTACCGGCGGACTGGCTTTGGCTGTGCCGGTTCACCGCACGCTACTATCAACATGCGCTGGGCGACACCCTGGCACATGCCATGCCGGTGCTCCTCCGCCAGGGGCGACCACTGCAGGCCCGCACCCGTGAGCGCTGGATGATCAATGCCAACGCCGACCGCTCGCGACTGGGACGCGCGCCTCGCCAGGCCGCACTACTCGAGATGCTGGGCCAGCATCCTCACGGCCTGACGACCCAGGTGGTCCTGGCACAGTCCTTCAGCCGAGACCAGCTGGGCTCCCTGGAAGCCAAGGGACTGATCATCCGCCATGAGGAAGCGCTCGCCGCGGCCCCCACGGACGACACCAAGGGCCTGCTCGCCAGCCCCGCCCTCAGCCTGAACGACGAACAGGCGAAAGCGCTCAATCGGTTGCACCAGGGCCTGGATCGCTTTCACCCGTGTCTGCTGCACGGTGTCACGGGAAGCGGCAAGACCGAGGTCTACCTGCAGCTGATCGAGGCCGTCGCGGCCAAAGGTCGCCAGACCTTGGTGCTGATTCCGGAAATCGGGCTTACCCCCCAGACCCTGGGACGCTTCCGCCAGCGCTTTCGTGTGCCCGTCGTCGCGCTACACTCCGGTCTGACCGACCATGAACGCCTGGATGCCTGGGAAGCCGCTGCCAGCGGCAGAGCGCTGATCGTCATCGGCACCCGCTCGGCCATCTTTACGCCGCTGGCGAGGCCAGGCCTGATCATCGTCGATGAAGAGCACGACGGCTCCTTCAAGCAGCAGGACGGACTGCGCTACCACGCGCGAGACCTGGCGGTGGTGCGCGCCAAGCGCGACCAGACCCCGCTGCTATTGGGTAGCGCAACCCCCTCATTGGAAAGCCTGCATCGCGCGTTGACAGGGGACTACGCCCACCTGCGGCTGACCCAGCGAGCCACCCGCCACGCTCCCGCTCGCCTGGAGCTTGTCGACCTGAAGGGGCGCACTCGCCGCGGAGGCCTGATTCCACCGGTTATCGACGCCATCAAGGCCACTCTGAGCGCCGGACATCAGGTCCTTGTGTTCATCAATCGCCGCGGCTTTGCACCCACCCTGTCCTGCCATGCTTGCGGCTGGATGGCGGACTGCGATCATTGCGATGCTCGCATGACGTGGCATCGCCAGCCTCCCATGTTGGCCTGCCACCACTGCGACCGCCGGCGAGTCCTTCCCGACGCCTGCCCAGAGTGTGGCAGTGCTGACCTGCGTCCGCTGGGCAGCGGCACCGAGCGCACCGAGGAAAGCCTGGCCGAGAGTTTTCCCGACGTTCCCGTGCATCGTATCGACCGTGACAGTACCCGTACCAAGGATGCCCTGGAGAAGATGCTGACTGAGGTGCGCCGTGGCGAGCCGGCCATCCTGGTGGGCACTCAGATGCTCGCCAAGGGACACCATCTGCCTCATGTCACTCTAGTGGTCGTGGTCAATGCCGACGCAGGTCTCTATGCCAGCGACTTTCGTGCCCTCGAGCATTCCGCTCAGCTGCTCGAGCAGGTGGCCGGCCGCGCCGGGCGCGCGGCCCACCCGGGCAGGGTGCTGGTACAGACCATGCACCCGGACGACCCGAACCTCCGCTTGCTGGCAGACCGGGGCTATGACGCTCTGGCCCAGACACTGCTGGATGAGCGACGCATCGCCGCCCTTCCTCCCTACCGTTTCATGGCCCTGCTGCGCATGGAGGGGCCTCGAGAAGAGGCACTGACCACCCTGGCACGAGAGCTCGCCCGCGAATTGCGCGATCACATCAAGCAACAGGCGCTCGAACTCGACTGCCTCGGCCCAGTGCCCGCCCCCATGGAGCGGCGACAGAACCGCTACCACTTGCAGCTGGCGCTGATGTCTGACAAGCGCAGTCAGCTGCACCCTGCCCTGGCGTGGCTGGCACAGCGGCTGGAGGCCTGGCCCGACGCCCGACGCGTTCGCTGGTCGATCGATGTCGACCCTCAGAGCCTGAGCTGATCCGGAATTTCCATGAGCAGACGTCCGGCCTTTAAAGGCTGGACGCAATCATCGATAATGCACGGTCTGCCTGCCGACTGGCGCCCTGATCGCCGCGCTCGGCCACCGTGCCACAGGACATAGACGCCTCATGAAAGACACTATCGTTGCGCTGCTGGATGCCGCCCTTGCCGAGCTCAAGCAGCAGGAAGTCATTCCCCAGGAACTCGCCCCCACCTACAAGGTCGATCCGACCAAGGACAAGGCTCACGGTGACTACGCCACCAACCTCGCCTTGATGCTGGCCAAGCCCGCCAAGTCAGCCCCGCGCCAGATAGCGGAAAAACTGGTGGCCGCTCTCCCGCAAAGCGATGCTGTCGCCAAGGTCGACATCGCGGGCCCAGGCTTCATCAACTTCTTCGCCGCCACGGATGCCGCTGCCCAGGTCGTGCGCCACGTGCTGGATGCTGGCGATACGTTCGGCCGCAGCCTGACAGGCCAGGGAGAGAAGGTGCAGGTGGAATTTGTCTCGGCCAACCCGACCGGCCCGCTGCACGTGGGACATGGCCGTGGCGCTGCCGTCGGCGACTGCCTGTGTCGCCTGCTTGAGGCCACCGGCTACGACGTCACCCGCGAGTTCTACTACAACGATGCAGGCGCTCAGATCAGCAACCTGGCGCTGTCCGTCCAGGCCCGCGCCAAGGGTCTCGGGCCAGACGACGCAGGATGGCCGGAGGACGGCTACCGCGGCGACTATATCACCGACGTGGCCAACGCCTACCTGGCCGGTGACACCGTCCATGCCGACGATCGCCATGTGACCGGCAAGGGCGACCCCGATGACCTTGAGGCCATCCGCGACTTCGCCGTGGCCTATCTGCGCCGGGAGCAGGACCTCGACCTGCGTGCCTTCGGCGTCAGCTTCGACGTGTACTTCCTGGAGTCCTCGCTGTATGAAGACGGCAAGGTCGAGGAAACCGCACGCCGCCTGGCAGAGAATGGTCACACCTATGAGCAGGAAGGCGCTCAGTGGCTGCGCACCACGGACTTTGGCGATGACAAGGACCGGGTAATGCGCAAGAGCGAGGGCGGCTACACATACTTCCTGCCGGATGTGGCGTACCACCTCGACAAGTGGCAACGGGGCTTCACCACCGTCGTCAATGAGCAGGGGGCCGACCACCACTCCACCGTGACCCGGGTACGCGCAGGGCTGCAAGCCCTTGACGTGGGTATTCCCAAGGGCTGGCCCGACTACGTGCTGCACCAGATGGTGCTGGTGACCCGTTCAGGGGTCGAGGTCAAGCTGTCCAAGCGCGCGGGAAGCTATGTCACCCTGCGTGACCTGATCGATGAGGTCGGGCGAGATGCCACCCGTTTCTTCCTCGCTGCCAGGCGGGCAGACTCCCAGCTGACCTTCGACATTGATCTGGCGCGCTCCCAGTCCAATGACAACCCGGTCTACTACGTGCAGTACGCCCACGCCCGCGTCTGCAGCGTGCTGCGCAAGGCCGAGAGCGAAGGCCTGGCCTTCGACCACGCCACGGGCATGGCCAATCTGGGCCTGCTCGAAGCGGATCAGGAAAAGGCGCTGCTCAATCGACTGGCCCGCTACCCCGAGGTGGTCGAACACGCCGCCAAGGCTCGCGAGCCCCAGCAGATCGCCCAGTATCTGCAGGACCTCGCTGCCGATTTCCACAGCTGCTACAACGCCTGCAAGGTCATGGTCGAGGACGCTGCCTTGCGCAATGCCCGCCTGGCACTGGGCCTTGCTGCGCGCCAAGTGCTGCGTAATGGGCTTGACCTGATGGGCGTCGGCGCGCCGGAGGAGATGTAAGCCATGGCCACTCGCAAGGCGCCGCCCCGCAAGCGGGGAGCCACCAGCAGCCAGAAGCGCAAACAGCCCTCCACGCGCGGCCGCGGCGGCATTCCCGGCTGGCTGTGGGCGGCCGTCGGCCTGGCGGCTGGCTTTCTTCTGGCACACCACCAGAACGGCACCGCGCCATGGCAGGATCCGCGATCGCCGATCGCTGCGGTACTGCCCAAGCCATCGAGCAATGATGGTCAGGGCGGTGGAACAAGTAGTACTTCCACCAGCGGCGGACAAGGTCAGAGCAGCGACAGCGAACCGCCCATGCCGACCTTCGAGTTCTACACCCTGCTCCCCGAGTCAGAGGTCATTGCGTCAGACGAGGAAGTGCCCGAGTCCACGGCTCGTCGACCGGAAGCGGCAACGTCCAGTGATGATGCCATCTCGGACGATGACCCCATTGCCGCCGTGATCGCCGCCAACTCCCGCGAGGACACATCGGCGAGCACGCCCTCCGAGACGCCCCGCAGCGCCGAACGCCGCTACATGCTGCAGGCAGCGTCATTTCGTGAAGTGGGCGATGCACGTCAACTGGCTGGCCGGCTTAAGGACTTCGGCTTGCTGGCCAAGATCAGTGAGGTCGAGGCCACCGGCGGGGCGACATGGCACCGGGTGCAGGTCGGTCCTTACAGCGACCGCAACGAGCTGGCACGCGCCCAGGACCTGATGAGCACCCAAGGTATCGAACCCTTGCTGATTCAACTGCAGAATTGATGCCTTACCCCGTCACTTGACGACGCCTTGCTGACACCTCAAGGCCCGCTTCCTGCCCCCAGGAGCGGGCCTTGTTGTTTACGACAGCCATCTTCATCCTGCCGGCTTCGACCTCTCCATAGAGGCTTGTTCCGTTTGCCCGTCACGCCATCGCTCTTTTGGAACCGCCTCCCGCAGCACCGTACTGGCCATCATCACCGCGTCTTCCGTCTTCTCTCTTGGCTACCTATCAAGTTAATGATCGTTGAGCGGGAGCCGTCATATCACCCTGTACCATTTTGACACGCTCCCCCTAGTACCGAAGTGCATGCAGCGCTGACCTAGCTCAACAGACATGCATGAAAAACAACACACTTGCATAAACAATACTCTTAAACGTCATCCAATGAGCTGATCAAGATAAATATCATCCTTCTTACATTACCCAAACACGCAGTAATTAGATTACCCACCTGCCCATGCAGCCAGTATAACCACTTTGTCCTTATCACTAGCATGGTTTTCGCCAGCGCATGCCCATTTGATGGGGTTACGCCTACAACCCTGAAACTGCACAACAATGGCGAGTTCTGTCATTGAGCGTCGGCACATTTTCCTCTACTAACAGGTGGATAGTGATGGCTGAAAGCAACGTTGAAACAGTGAACACAACCGCGTTCCTTGATGAAGATGGACTGACAGGCGGCAATGCTGGTGGAATCAATGACCTCCCCGGCACGGATATCACCACCCTGGGATTGATCAGTTTTTCCTACAAGAATGGAACCCCTGCCAGCAGCTCGCCTTTTACCTGGAACACCACAGGCATTCAGGCAATCACGTCCAGTGGCTCCGCCGTGACGTATTCAGTGTCAGGTGACGGTCTGACCCTGACAGCCGCCGACGAAGGTGGCGAAAAAGTCTTCGAACTTGTTATGCAAGACACCTCTTCGGGTCTGTTTGAGGCGACACTTTTCAAGTCAGCCGACCATGGCATTCCCACGGCGGAAGACGATCTGCTGTTGCAGGTTGGCTTCACCCTGACCGACAGTGCCGGCGCCACCTCGAACGATATGATCGCTGTCTTTATTGACGATGATTCGCCTGCCATCACTTACCAAGATGGCAGCGAAATCGAAGTTTCCACCACGCACACCGGCAACTGGACGCTCAGCGGCGGTGCCGACGGTCTGGAAGATGCCAGCGTCAAGGTGCCTGGCGACAGCACCAGCTATGCACTCGATACCGCCATTCAGCTGGACAATGGCGTGCTGACCATCAAGAGCGACGGCACATGGACCTTCACCATCGACAGGGACGTCATCGAGGATGACCCTAAACTCAGCTTCACCGTAACGGCCAGCGATACCGACGGTGACGTCACCAGCCGCACCTTCAATACGACGGTGAAACTCAAGGCTGTCCCCGTCACGCCCGAGACGGACGATGATCCCGCGACCACGTCGCCGACGGCTACCGTAGACGAAGATGGTCTAGAAGGTGGGGGCGAAGGAGGC
The DNA here is from genome assembly GCF_019802025.1 of Halomonas sp. DP5Y7-2. Classification (NCBI taxonomy): domain Bacteria; kingdom Pseudomonadati; phylum Pseudomonadota; class Gammaproteobacteria; order Oceanospirillales; family Halomonadaceae; genus Halomonas; species Halomonas sp. DP5Y7-2. Next base: position 166,952 of record NZ_JAHVHY010000002.1, read on the forward strand.
ATCGGCGATGTGCCTGGAAGATCTACCACGGCACGGGGCGAACTCGGCTACAGCTTTGGTGCCAACGAGCCCGCAGCGGGGAATGGGGCCTTTTCCTGGCACCTGGAGGATATGCCAGCCCTGACGTCCGGGGGCGAACCTCTCAACTACACCTTGAGTCCCAACGGACGGGTCATTCAGGGCAAGACGGCCGATGGAGACACGGTCATCGCTCTGCAGCTCAACGATCTGCAGCAAGGGAGCTATACCCTCTTCATTCAGCAGGGGCTGGATCACGCTGACGCGACCAAGGAGGACAATATCGAGTTCTCCGTCGGCTTCACCATCACCGATGCCGAAGGCCTGAGCGCAGATGGCAAGCTGAACCTCGTCGTCAATGATGACTCCCCCGCGCCGACCGAGGACACAGCCTCTACTGACAGCGCCACGGCGGTGACGGTAGACGTACTTGGCAACGACCTTCTCGGTGGCGACGGGGGCACGCTGACCCAAGTGAGCGTTCAGGGCGGCGCCGCTACCGGTACCGCCGCGATCAACGCCGACGGTACCGTAACCTTTACGCCTAACGTCACCTTCGCAGGAGACGCCGTCATCACCTATACCCTCATGGATAGAGACGGTGATCAGGCCAATGGGGAGCTAACAGTCGGCGTCGACCGGGCCGGTAACATAGGGCCGACGACACCAGGAGGCGATGGTGACCCTCTGACTGAAAATCCGATAACGGTAGTGGACGAGGAAGGTTTATCCGGCGGTGTGCAGGGCGGTGACTTCGATGCGCCAACCACCGAGAGCGAACGCTTCAGCAAGCTCGGATATGACTTCGGTATATACGGGGCAGCGGACAACGGCGCCTTTCGCTGGAGTCTCAGCGACAGCAACCTCCCCAAGCTCACCACCTCTGGCGAAGCCATCATCTTTCGCTTGAGCGGCGACGGGCACTCGCTGGTCGGCAGCACTGATGCAGGCGACGAAATTGTCATCATCCAACTGACGGATGTTGCTACCGGCACGTACAAGGTGGCCATCACCAAACCACTGGACCACCAGAACCCTAACGCCGAGGATGACCTCCGACTGTTGGTTGGCTATACGGTGACCGACAAACAGGGACTGACAGCCGACGGCGCGGTTCGGATCTTTATCGACGACGACTCTCCACTGGTACAGGACGATCAGGCCAGCACTGATAACCTGACCCCCGTCACGGTGGATGTCCTTGCCAACGACCAGGCCGGCGCTGACGGTGCGGGCAGCGTATCCGCGACCGTCACGGGCGGCAATAGCGTAGGGACCGTTGTCGTTAATGCCGACAACACCCTAACATTCACTGCCGCTCAGGGTTTTGCTGGCAAGGCCATCGTCGACTACACCTTCACCGATGGTGATGGTGATATCGCCCATGGCACGTTAAAAGTGAATGTAACTCAGGCATCTACCGGCCCGATTACCCCCGAGACCGATGACGATCCCGCTTCCAGCGCCCCTCGCGCAGTTGTGGATGACGAAGGCCTAGCCGGCGGCGTGCAAGGCGGCATTAAAGATGCAGCGACCACCGACACAGAACGTTTCGGCTCATTGGGATACGACTTTGGCAGCAATGGGGCTGCGGACACCGGAGCCTTCCGCTGGAATACGAGCAACCTTCCACGACTGACTACTGGCGGTCAAGCCGTCACTTTTGACTTGAGTGACAACGGGCAATCACTGGTCGGCAGTACCAGCTCTGGCGAAGCGGTCATTTTCATCCAGCTGACGGACCTGACTGACGGCACGTACAGGGTGGCCATCAGCAAGCCGCTTGACCACAAAAGGTCTGGTATCGAAGACGATATTCTGCTGAGAGTCGGCTATACCGTCACAGATAAGCAGGGGCTGACCGCGGACGGCGTACTGGACATCATCATTGATGATGACTCGCCGGTGGTACAGGACGACCAGGCCAGCACTGACAACGAGACTCCTGTCGTGGTGGATGTCTTGGCTAACGATCAGGCTGGTGCCGATGGCGAGGGCAGCCTATCCGCGACCGTTGTGGGCGGAAATAGCGTAGGCACTGTTACGGTCAACGACGACAACACCCTGACCTTTACTGCCGCACAGGACTTTACTGGGCAAGCCATTGTCGACTACACCTTCAGCGACGGTGATGGCGATACTGCCCAAGGCAAGCTCAAGGTGGACGTCACTCAGGCTGCCACCGGACCGACCACCCCCGAATCCGATGGTGATCCCTCATCAGACACCCCTCTTGCGGTAGTGGACGAAGACGGTTTGCTTGGTGGTAACGAAGGCGGTTCGGGCGACGTTGCAGGCACCGTTATCGAGACGACGGGGCTATTGAACTATGACTTTGGCTCTCGTGGCCCGGCGGGACCCCGTGAAGCCTTCACCTGGGACGCAGGTACACTGCCTCAGCTGACCTCAGGAGGCAGCCAGATAAGCTTCTACCTGAACGGCAACGGGCGCTCTCTGGTCGGCTTTGACGAGAATGACAACAGGGTCATTACCGTACAGTTGACCGACCTGGCGTCAGGAAGCTACCGAGTGGTGCTTAATAAGCCGCTGGATCACACCGACCCGACGGAAGAGGACGACATCGAGCTGGCGTTGGGCTATACCATTACTGACAGTGCAGGGGCCGAGGCATCTGGCACCTTGAACATTCAGGTCAATGACGACTCACCCACGTCAAGAAATGACAGCGTAGAGGCCGAGAACAACTCGCCTGTGACGCTTGACGTGCTGGCAAACAATGCGCTGGGCGCCGACGGCGGCCACATCAGCAAAGTGAGCGTCGCCGGTGGCGCCGACGTTGGTACCGTCTCGATCAACCCTGACGGCACCTTGACCTTCATCCATGCTCCCGGATTCGAAGGCACGGCTACAATCTCCTACACCCTCGTGGACGGTGACGGCGATACCGCCAGCGGTTCGGTCAAGGTCAATATCGTGGATAACGGCATTGCCCCCACGACCCCTGAGACCGATGGTGATCCTGCCACCACCTCACCCGTTACCACCGTCGATGAGGACGGCCTGGCAGGTGGCCTTGCCGGCGGCAACGGCGATGTGTCCGGCGAGACCGTGAAGACGACGGGATCTCTGGGCTATACCTTCGGCGAGGATGGTCCGGCCAGCACCGGCGCCTTCACCTGGCAGACGGCGGGTCTGCCGTCGCTGACTTCTGGCGGCGATGCCATCACCTTTAACGTCAGTGCCAACGGCACCGTATTGACGGGCAGCAAGGCCGATGGCACGCCGGTACTGACGGTCAAGGTCACCGACCTTGCCTCCGGCAGCTACGAGGTGGTCCTCAGCGATGTGCTTGATCATCCTATGATCAACATCGAGGATTCCATCTCCCTGAACCTCGGCTATGCGCTGAAAGATGGTGATGGCGATGTTGTCTCCGGCAAGTTGACCGTCAACATCAACGACGACATGCCGGAAGTGTTCATGACGGACCCGGCCTTCCTGGAAGATGGCGCGTCCGGCGCTATCAACTTTGCCACCCATGCGGGTGCCGATGGTGCCGATAGCGTGGTGTTCTATGAAGCCATCGATGGCACCGCAGCGCTGGACAGCGCTGGCAACGCTCTGGTCTACCTTGGAAAGCCCCTGACCTACGCACTGAGCGACGATGGCAAGATGCTGTCAGCGGTTACCGCTGATGGCGACGTCGCCTTCTCAGTGGCCCTGTCGGACGATGGGACCAGCTATTCTGTGATGGCCAGCGATGCCTTTACTACGGGTGAGACCAGTGACCTCGTGGTATCAACGGGTACCGCTGCCGGGGATAACAGCTTCATCGGCTACAACGTGGCAGACGCAGAGCCCGGCAACGATGTGCTGATCAGCTCCAAGGGCCAGACCATCGTTCGTGAGGGCAGTGCCTATGGGGTCGGTGATGCCAAGATCAGCGCTGGTGAGGTCATCCGCGTCGACTTCCTCAACAATGCGGTCATCAGCAAGAGTCAGGTATCCTGGGATAGCCATCAGTCCATCAGCCGCTACCAGCAGACGCTGCATGTCGATGGCAAGTCCAGCTCGAAGGCGTCGCTCTCGGTCTCCGCATTTGCCTTTGATGCCGATGGCGGCGCCGGCAGCACGGTACCTGCCCTGGGCAGTGGCACCCCCGTCGACCTCTCGGTCAGCGACATCTCGGTGTTCGATGCCGTGGGTGTCGAGGTCACCTCGGAAATCACCCTGACCGATACCGGCAACAGCATCACCGTGGCCGGCATCCAGGACGGATGGCGTATCGAACTCGAGAGCAGCCAGCCCTTCCAGGCGGTGGAAATCACTGGCCAGGCGGGCAATGACCTTAGCCTCGGCGGCATGGAATATCGCTCAGGTGGTGAAGGTGGCAGCCTCGATGTCACCTACGAGCTGACCGGTACCGATGGGGATGGCGACTACGCCGAAGGCCACCTGACCCTCGAGACCCGCGAGGAAGACAGCGTGCAGGCCGGTGGTGACGGCGATGACACTATCACCGCAGGCCACGGCGACGATGTCATCATCGGCGACGATGGCGGCAGCGCAACCATCATCGAGAACGGCAAGGACTACAACCTGGCTCTGGTGCTCGACTTCTCGGTGAGTACTGCGGCGTATACCGACATACCGAAAGACGGCTACCCCGGGTACTTCAAGACGCGTATCGAGATCTTGAGGGAGGCGGTCACCGAATTCGTCAATGGCCTCAAGGATCATGTTGGCGTCATCAACATGAACGTGGTCATCTTCAACGATCACGCCTACACCATGGAGTACAAGGACGTCGTCGGCAACAACCTGTTCCAGTCCATCATCGACCGTGTCAACGGCTGGGGCCCGGGTGGTTACACCAACACCGAAGACGCGTTCCGCAAGACAGAGACCTGGTTCAAGCAAGTCAGTACTGACGACGTGGAAAACCAGACCATCTTCTACACCGACGGTACGCCTCAGTTCTACATGGCGGGCGTGAACAACGACGCCAAGGTGTGGACGGCCAACACCACCCAGGTCACGATGCAGGAGACGGTAGATGCCTTCAACGACCTGACGCAGTACACCGATGTGCACGCGGTGGGCTGGGATGAAACGCCCAAGACCCGCACGATTCTGCCCGACGATACCAACGTCTCGCAGATCACCCAGTACTTCGACAACACCAACGTGGTCGGGGAATCTACCGTCATTCTGGATGACGGCACCGAATTCACCGGCACCATTGGCGAGGCGGAGATTGTCGACACCCAGTTCGAGCTCAACCTGGCCTTGGCCACCGGCTCCAAGGAAACTGGATACAACGGTCTTGGCAACGACACCCTGGATGGCGGCGGCGGCAACGACATCATCTTTGGTGATACCACCAACAGTGACGAGTTGAGCTGGACCAATGGCGACACGGGAGCAAGCTTCGCTGCTGGCACCCATGACGGCATGGGCCTGAGAGGGGTATTCGAGTTCCTGACGTGGTCTCCGGAGCACGGTGATGGTGAAGCACCGACCAATGCCCAGCTCAGCGACTACGTTCGCGACAACTACGAATCGCTGCTGGAAACCACTCGTACCCAGGGCGGTGACGACACCCTGAGGGGCGGTGCCGGCGATGACATCCTGATCGGCGGTGGCGGTGCAGACACCTTTGTCTTCACTCTCGCTGACGCAGGCGTCGAGGGCTCGCCCGCGACGGACACCATTGTCGACTTCCACACCGGTGTCTATGGCGCTAGTTCCAGTGCCGACAAGCTGGATCTGTCGGATCTGCTGGAAGATGCATCAGAGGCGTCGCTGTCTGACTACCTGCTGGCAGAACAGCAAGGGGCCGACACCGTGCTGCACATCGACGCAGGTGGCAACATCAGCGCCGACGGCAGCAACGCCAGCCAGGTCATCGTGCTGTCCGACGTCAGCATGTCGGGCTCCAGCGATGACTTCCTCAAGGGTCTGTTGGAGAACCACCAGCTCGATATCGAGTAAGGCTTGCATTGAGCCCCTATCGATACCCGCAGTAGCAAGGAAGCAGTTGGTGTAAAAGGAAGAAACAGCACCCGGCCTCGGCCGGGTGCTGTCGTTTACGGGCCCGGAGCGATGAATGCAGCGTCAGCCATGGCCAACGACAGTCTTCATGGCTACGCCACGAACGTATTCTGCCCCACCGCCAGCGCGATGCCCGCTGTGCCCGGTTGAAATCTCGGCATGGTGCCCACACCTCCCAGACTATCGTCTTCAACGAGGGACCCTTCCCTCGAAAGTCACAGGAAACCCGAGGCCGGTCGAATGCCGGGGTTTCCTCAAGGAGAATGCTCCATGACCACGATTGTTTCCGTTCGCCGCGGCGACCAGGTGGCGCTGGCTGGTGACGGCCAGGTGTCACTGGGCAACACGGTAATGAAGGGCAACGCCAGCAAGGTGCGGCGGCTCTATCATGGCCAGGTGCTGGCAGGCTTTGCCGGCGGTACCGCGGATGCCTTCACCCTGTTTGAACGCTTCGAAGCCCAGCTCGAGAAGTATCAGGGCAACCTGGTCAAGGCAGCGGTGGAGCTGGCCAAGGACTGGCGCACCGATCGCGCTCTACGTCGTCTTGAAGCCCTGCTGGCGGTCGCCGACAAGAAGGCCTCGTTGATCATTACCGGCAATGGCGACGTGGTCGAGCCCGAGCGCGGCATTATCGCGATTGGCTCCGGCGGCAACTTTGCCCTGTCCGCCGCCCGCGCACTGCTGGAAAACACCGAGCTGTCGCCCCGCGAGATCACCGAGAAGTCGCTGGAAATCGCCGGTGACATCTGCGTGTACACCAATCACCACGTGACCCTGGAAGAGCTTTGATCATGACCCAGATGACACCCCGCGAAATTGTCCACGCGCTGGATCAGTACATCGTCGGTCAACAGGATGCCAAGCGCTCCGTGGCCATCGCCCTGCGCAACCGCTGGCGTCGCATGCAGCTCGACGGTGAGCTGCGCCAGGAAGTCACGCCGAAGAACATTCTGATGATCGGCCCCACCGGTGTCGGCAAGACCGAGATTGCTCGACGCCTGGCCAAGCTGGCCAAGGCACCGTTCATCAAGGTCGAGGCCACCAAGTTTACCGAGGTGGGCTACGTCGGGCGCGACGTCGAGTCGATCATCCGCGACCTCACCGAAGCGGCCATCAAGCTGGTCCGTGAACAGGCAAAGGAAGAGGTCGGCCACCGCGCCGAGGACGCCGCCGAGGATCGCATCCTCGACGCCCTGCTGCCGCCGCCGCGGGGCCAGGAAGACGAACCGCGTCAAGACTCGTCCACCCGCCAGATGTTCCGCAAGAAGCTGCGCGAGGGTCAGCTCGACGACAAGGAAATCGAGATTCAGGTGTGTCCCCAGGCCCCCAATCTGGAATTCCAGACGCCGCCGGGCATGGAAGAGATGACCAACCAGCTCCAGAGCCTGTTCTCCGGCATGGGCAAGGGCAAGACCGAGACCCGCAAGGTCACGGTCAAGGAAGCCTTCTCCATCCTGCGCGACGAAGAGGCCGGCAAGCTGGTCAACGAGGACGACATCAAATCCCGCGCCGTGGAGGCGGTGGAGCAGAACGGTATCGTCTTCCTCGACGAAATCGACAAGGTGGCCAAAGGCAGCGGACAGTCCAGCGGCGGGGAGGTCTCCCGCGAGGGCGTTCAGCGCGACCTGCTGCCGCTGATCGAGGGCTCCACCGTGTCGACCAAGTACGGCATGGTGAAGACCGACCACATCCTGTTCATCGCCTCAGGGGCCTTCCACCTGTCGCGTCCGTCAGACCTGATTCCGGAGCTGCAGGGTCGTCTGCCTATCCGCGTCGAGCTGTCGGCGCTGACGCCGGAGGACTTCAAGCGCATTCTGACCGAGCCGTCCGCCGCCCTGACCCGTCAGTACGAGGCGCTGCTGGCCACCGATGGCCTGGAAGTGCAGTTCACCGACGACGGCATCGAGCGCATCGCCGAGATCGCCTATAACGTCAATGAAGGCACCGAGAACATTGGGGCTCGCCGTCTTCACACCGTGATGGAACGACTGCTGGAAGAAGCTTCCTTCAAGGGCTCCGACATTGGCAGCCCGCTGGTCATCGACCGCGCCTACGTCGACTCTCAGCTGGGTGAGCTGGCGATGGACGAGGACCTGAGCCGGTATATTCTGTAATACCCTGCCATGCCCGACGAGGCTTGAGCATCACTCCCACGGGCCGCCGCGCATCGCGCCGCGGCCCGTGTCGTGATGGTAGGCTGTCATGACCATCCCTGATGATCAGCTTCAACCACAAGGGCAGCAGCAAGCGCAAGATCGGCATATCACTCCGTGGAGATCGACATGACATCCCCTACCCCTACCCTGGTGCACTATCACAGGAAAGCGCGAGAGCTGGAGATTGGCTATGCCGATGGCTCTCGACACCGCCTGCCGGTGGAATACCTGAGGGTGTTCTCGCCGTCTGCCGAGGTTCGCGGCCACGGCGCCGATACCGCCACCCTGCAGGTAGGCAAGAAGGATGTAGGTCTTGCCGATATTCGCCAGGCCGGACGTTACGCGCTCAAGCTTCACTTCGATGACGGCCATGACAGTGGGCTCTACAGCTGGGACTACCTGGCCTGGTTGATCCGCGAGCGCGACGCCAACTGGGCCGACTACCTCGAACGCCTCGAAGCCGCTGGCGCCAGCCGCGAGCCGCTGGGTATCGAGATCCGTCAGCTGTAGCAGCACTCGTCTTTCCGAGGCCAGGCCACGGTCAAAGACAAGCCCGGCCCGCAAGGCTACAATGGCCGTTTTCTAGGCCCATCTCGCGACAGCTCACGACTCGGGAGTCCCATGGATAAGCGCACTACCCACTTTGGTTTTCAGGACGTGCCGGTCGACGAAAAGGCGTCACGCGTCGCCGATGTCTTCCACAGCGTGGCAGCCCGTTATGACGTCATGAACGACCTGATGTCCTTCGGTATCCATCGTCTGTGGAAGCGCCTCACTATCGAGCGCTCCGGTGTTCGCCCAGGCCACAGCGTGCTTGATATTGCCGGTGGAACGGGGGATCTGGCGCTCAAGTTCTCGCGTATGGTGGGCCCTCGCGGCAAGGTCGTTCTGGCCGACATCAACGCATCGATGCTGGGAGTGGGCCGTGACAAGCTGCTCGACCGCGGCGTCGGTGGCAATGTCGAGTACGTTCAGGCCAACGCGGAATGCTTGCCCTTTCCCGACAATACCTTCGACTGCATCACCATCGCCTTTGGCCTGCGCAACGTTACCGACAAGGATGCCGCGCTGGCGTCGATGGCGCGCATCCTGAAGCCTGGGGGCCGTCTGCTGGTGCTTGAGTTTTCCAAGCCCGGCAACCCCCTGCTGACCCGAGCCTACGACGAGTACTCATTTCGCCTGTTGCCGAAGATGGGCGAAATGGTGGCGGGTGATGCCGACAGCTATCGTTACCTGGCCGAATCGATTCGCATGCATCCTGACCAGGAGACACTGAAGGGCATGATGGAAACGGCCGGCCTCGAGCGTGTTGAATACACCAATCTCACCGGTGGTATCGTCGCCCTGCACCGCGGCATCAAGCTTTGAGGACATGATGGCCTTGACCCCGACCCTGCTGCTGGCCGGCATCGAGAAGACCGTCAACACCCTGCTTGCCCGCGACCCCGCTGCCCCCTCGCGGCTACGCCAGCTGGCGGGCCAGCGCGTCCTGCTGTGCCTGGAATCGCCGCCGGTGCAGCTGGGCCTGTGCTACCACCCTCAAGGGCTTGACCTGCTGCTGATCGACGAGGTCGAGGAAGCTGCCTGGGACGCGGTGGTCGAGCTGGACACGGATACCCTGGGACGCCTCGCCGGCGGTGCCGACATGGAGCGCCTGATGTTCGAGGGCCGCCTGGCGGTGCGCGGCAAGATCCACCTGCTGGAGGCAACCCGCGACCTGCTGCTGGACCTGGATCTGGACTGGGAGGCCGAACTCGCCCGCTGGCTGGGGGATCTACCCGCCCACCAGCTTGCCGAAGGGCTACGCGGTCTATCCCGCTGGGGGCTTCGCACCCAGCGGGAACTGTGCGCCGATGTCTCCGAGTACGTGTTCGAGGAAGCTCGCTGGCTGCCCGGCCGCCACCAGCTGGAAGCCATGCGCGACGCCCTGACCGAGCTCGAACTCGCCACTGATCGCACCGAAGCACGCCTCAAGCGCCTGACCCGCCGCCTGGCCCAGGAGAACGACGCCCCATGATCCTTCGCCCCCTGCGCATCATCTGGGTCGTCACCCGTTATCGCCTGGATACCCTGCTGCCCCTGGAGAAACTACCCTGGTGGCTACGCCTGGTGTTCACCTGGTCGCCGCTCAAGCTGGTGCCCGTAGGTGAGCGCTCACGGGGTGAGCGGTTGCGCCTGGCGCTGGAGTCGCTGGGACCGATCTTCGTCAAGTTTGGCCAGATGCTGTCGACGCGACGCGACCTGTTTCCCGACGATATCGCCAACGAACTCAAGCGACTGCAGGATCAGGTACCGCCCTTCCCTGGCGAGCAGGCAGAAGCGCTGATCGAAGAGTCCCTGGGTGAACCGCTGTCGGCGCTGTTTGCCGAATTTTCGCGGGAGCCGCTGGCCTCTGCATCGATCGCCCAGGTTCACACGGCGCGCCTGCACGATGGCCAGGATGTGGTGGTCAAGGTCATCCGCCCGGGCATTGATCGGGTCATGCGCCAGGACATGTCGCTGATGTATCTGCTGGCCAAGGCCCTGAGTTTTCTGCCCGAGGCACGCCGGCTGCATCCGCTGGAGGTGGTACGCGACTACGAGGTCACCCTGTTCGATGAACTGGACCTGACCAAGGAGGCGGCCAACACTTCCCAGCTCAAGCGCAACTTCGAGCGCTCGCCACTGCTTTACGTACCGTCGATCCACTGGCCGCTGACGCGCCAGAAGGTCATGGTCCAGGAGCGTATCCACGGCGTTCCGGTGGCCGATATCGATGCCCTCAAGGCCCAGGGGACAGACCTCAAGCGGCTGGCAGAGCGAGGCGTCGAAATCTTCTTCACCCAGGTCTTTCGCGACAATTTCTTCCATGCCGATATGCACCCGGGAAACATCTTCGTCTCGCGCCAGAATCCGTGCGATCCCCAGTACATCGCCATCGACTGCGGCATCGTCGGTAGCCTGACAAGGGAAGACCAGGACTATCTGGCCCGCAACCTGCTGGCCTTCTTCCACCAGGACTACTACGAGGTGGCGGCGCTGCACATCGAGTCCGGCTGGGTGGCAGAAGACACCCGCGCCAACGAGTTCGCCGCCGCGGTGCGTACCGTGTGTGAGCCGATCCTCGAAAAGCCGCTCAAGGATATTTCCTTCGGCCAGGTGCTGCTGGGACTGTTCCAGACCGCACGGCGCTTCAACATGGAAGTCCAGCCACAGCTGGTGCTGTTGCAGAAGACCCTGTTGAATATCGAGGGACTCGGCCGCCAGCTCTATCCCGATCTTGACCTGTGGGCCACCGCCAAGCCGTATCTGGAGCAGTGGATGAAAGAGCGCGCCGGCGCCCACGGACTCTGGGACTCCTTCAAGCGGCAAGCGCCGGAGCTCACCCGCCAGCTACCGGAACTGCCCGTGTTGGCCCACAAGGCGCTGTCGGAAACCGAAAAGCGCTCCCGACAGATCACACAGCAGGCCGATGTACTGACCCATATCCTGAGTCAGCTCACCCGCCAGGCCAAGCGCGTCCGACGGACCCGCCTGGGCCTGGCGCTGGCCGCCGTCGCACTGGCTTGGCAGCCATTGACGGCATGGCTATCGGGCCAGCCATGGCCCGTCCTGCTGGCGGCAGGCATTGGCACCCTGCTGGTGATCTGGAACTGACCCTTCATGGAACCTTCACCGATGAGCGATATTCTGAAGCAGCTCGACGCCGCCCTCACTGAACGTCGACACGCCGACCCCGAGTCCTCTTACGTCGCTTCCTTGCATCACAAGGGCCTGAACAAGATACTCGAGAAGGTGGGGGAGGAAGCGGTGGAGACCGTCCTCGCCGCCAAGGACGTTGACGCAGATCCAGCCAGTCAAGAGGCGTTGATCGCTGAAACGGCAGACCTGTGGTTTCATAGTCTGGTGATGCTCTCGCACCTGGGCCTTGACCATCAGCAGGTGCTGGATGAACTGGCCCGTCGCTTTGGCGTATCGGGCCACGAGGAAAAGGCGTCCCGCCCCCGCTGACAAGGCGGCCGGAACCAACGATTCAAGGCGCTTGGCGCCGTACATTGAGGAAGCACTTATGTTAGGTGGTATCAGTATCTGGCAGCTGCTGATCGTGCTCGGCATCATCATCCTGATCTTCGGCACCAAGAAGCTCAGGAATGTCGGCAGCGACCTGGGAGGCGCCGTGAAGGGCTTCAAGAAGGCCGTCAACGAAGACGAGGAGAAGTCCGAGGACGACAAGCCTCAGGCCCAGGTGCGTCATGACGAGCCCAACGGCACCCACACCTACGATGTCGAGGCAGAGCGCAAGCCCGAGTCCTCCGACGAACGCAAGTAACGCCACATGTTCGATATCGGCTTTCTCGAACTGCTGATCATCGGGGTGGTGGGGCTTCTGGTGCTGGGGCCCGAGCGTCTGCCCAAGGCCGCGCGTACCGCCGGCCTGTGGGTAGGCCGGATCAAACGCTCAGTGGCGGGCATGCAGCGCGAAATCAGCGCCCAGCTCGAAGCCGAGGAACTGCGGCAGAAACTCAAGGAGCAGGAGCGCAAGCTCAACGAAGGCGTCAGCCAGGCGAAGAACAGTGCGGCAAGCGCCAAGCGCAGTGTCGAGTCCATCGCCGACGCACCGCCTCGTGACAGCGCTCGCCCGCAGAGCGACGGCAGCACCAGCGCGGACCAGCGCCTGGACGCCGCCATTGACAGCGCCAGCCAGCCAACCTCGTCCGCCGACTCAGCTGCCACTTCCGATCACAAGGATTCCACCGCCCGATGAGCCATTCTGGTGACACGCCGCCGTCCGGTCAGGGCCACGCCCCGCTGATTGAACACCTGGTGGAACTGCGCTCGCGACTGATGCGCGCGGTGATCGCCATCGTGGTGATCTTCCTGGCGCTCTACGCCTTCTCCAACGACATCTATCAGTTTGTGGCAGATCCCCTGATGGAGCTGTTGCCGGAAGGCTCGCAGATGATCGCCACCGAGGTCGCATCGCCCTTCCTTGCGCCCTTCAAGCTGACGCTGGTGGTGGCGGTATTCGTGGCCATTCCCTTCGTGCTGCACCAGGCCTGGGCCTTCGTCGCTCCGGGACTTTACGACAAGGAAAAGGCCCTGGCGCTGCCCCTGCTGGCCTCCAGCGTGGTGCTGTTCTATCTCGGCGCGGCCTTCGCCTACTATGTCGTGTTTCCCCTGCTATTCGCCTTCTTCACCCAGACCGGGCCGGAGAACGTGCAGGTAATGACCGACATCAACCAGTACCTCAACTTTGTACTGAAGCTGTTCTTCGCCTTTGGCATTGCCTTCGAGATCCCGATCGCCACTTTCTTGCTGGTGCTTACCGGAGCCGCCAGCGTCGAAAGCCTGAGCGCCAAGCGCCCCTACGTCATACTCGGCTGCTTTGTGATCGGCATGCTGATGACGCCCCCGGACGTGGTCAGCCAGAGCCTGCTGGCCATTCCCATGTATCTGCTCTATGAGGTGGGGCTGCTGTTCGGCCGGCTCGTCAAGCGCCGCCGCGCTGATGCCGACCAGGAAGACAGCACCAGCGAAGACGCCAACGACGCCTGATCCCGGAGCATTGTGCAAACCTGCGCGTCGCTAGGGACACAGCAACCGACGCCTCTGTAGCGAAAGACCTGTAGCGAAAGACCTGTAGCGAAAGACGCAAAAAAGCCGACGTAAAAACGTCGGCTTTTTTGCTATCCAATCCCGATCACTGGGTGATGTGCGTACCGCACATTCAGTGATTCAGGTCCATCATCTCGTCGATGCGCTCGACCAGCTTGTTGATGCCTAGTGCCGCTTCGCTCATGCGGGTCGCCAGCATGTAAGCAGGCGTCGTGACGATACGGTGTTCGAAATCCACCACGATATCGTCAACGGCGCAGCTACGATGCAGCCCGCCCATGGCACTGATGCAGCCGCACACTTCCGGATCGCTGCCGATGGTCACTGCAATTCCCGGCCCCAGGACCTTAGGCACCAGCACCGGGGCAATGCACATCAGTCCGATCGGCTTGCGGGCGTCGTGAAACTCGATCAACAGCTCACTCAAGTCCTGGTGCACGTCCATATCGGACTTGGCTGTCGCATAGTTCGACAGGTTCTTGGCCACCCCGAAACCACCGGGCAAGATCAGCGCATCAAAGTCCGAGGCAGACAGCTCATCCAGCGGAGAAATCTCTCCCCGGGCCAGGCGCGCAGATTCCACCAGCACGTTCCGCGTCTCCTCGACCGCCTCGCCGCGGTGATGATCGACCACCGCCTGATCGATATCCGGTGCGAAGCAGCGATAGGCAATGCCCAGTTGATCCAGGCGCAGCAGGGTCAGGGTGGTTTCATAGACTTCAGAGCCATCCTGGACGCCACAACCTGACAGGACGATCGCTACCTGTTTACTCATTTCATTCTCCTTATGAGCGCACTTGGCTCTCCAGGGCGCCAAGTGCAGCCAAGACAGCCACTACTCTAGAGAGTCACCAAGGGTGCGACAAGACGCGACTTTCGACGAACAGGCGAGGAGGAATATACTCGACGGATGTCACGCGCCTGTCATCTAACGCCACCACACTAGCGCGTGGCGCCAAATCTCGTTCCCAGTGGAGTGCCGTCTTGAGTGCCATCACCCCTCGCCTGTTTCCTGCTGCTCGTCCCCGTCGCATGCGCAAGGACGACTTCTCTCGCCGCCTGATGCGTGAGAACACCCTGACCCCCGATGACCTGATCTGGCCAGTGTTTGTGCTGGAAGGCGAAGGTCGTCGCGAGGCCGTGCCGTCCATGCCCGGTGTCGAGCGCCTGTCGCTGGACCTGCTGATTGAAGAAGCCCGAGAAGCGGTCGAGCTGGGGATCCCCGCGATTGCCCTGTTTCCGGTCGTCGATGCCGACAAGAAAAGCGAGCTGGCGGAAGAAGCCTACAGCGCAGGCGGACTCGTCCAGCGCAGCGTGCGCGAGCTCAAGGCGGCCCTGCCGGAACTCGGCGTCATCACCGACGTGGCGCTGGACCCTTACACCAGCCACGGCCAGGACGGCATCCTCGACGAGCACGGCTACGTGGCCAATGACCGCACCGTGGAGACCTTGATCAAGCAGGCCCTGTCCCATGCCGAGGCGGGCGCCGACGTGGTGGCACCGTCCGACATGATGGACGGCCGCATCGGCGCGATCCGCGAGCTGCTGGAGCAGGAAGGTCTGCACAACACTCGCATCATGGCCTACAGCGCCAAATACGCATCGCGCTACTACGGCCCCTTCCGCGACGCCGTGGGCTCCGCGGCCAACCTGGGCAAGGCCGACAAGTCCACCTACCAGATGGATCCCGCCAACAGCGACGAGGCGCTCCACGAGGCGGCCATGGACATCACCGAAGGCGCCGACATGGTGATGGTCAAGCCAGGTATGCCCTATCTGGATGTGGTGCGCCGGGTCAAGGACGAACTGCGTGTGCCCACCTACGCTTACCAGGTCAGTGGTGAATATGCCATGCACATGGCGGCATTCGACCATGGCTGGCTGGATGCCGACAGCGTCATTCTGGAGTCCCTGATGTGCTTCAAGCGTGCCGGAGCCGACGGCGTGCTGACCTATTTTGCCAAGCGAGCGGCCAGACTGTTGGCAAGCTGACGAGGGGAAGGAACGGCGCCTTCCCGGGCCCTTTTTGAGGAATGACCATGGAAGACGCACAGACCGACAACGCCACCATTGAACAGGCCACCCTGGGCAAGTCCGATGTCTCGGTGGGAGACTCCCCCCAGGCCGATACCCCGGTGCCGCGGCTGAATCAGACGCGCACCGGGATCAAGCCCAAGGCTCTGCCCGACCCGGAGGCGGATCTTAGCGATCCCAGCCTCTACTTCAATCGTGAGTTGTCGCATCTGCAGTTCAACATCAGGGTGCTCGAACAGGCACTGGATGAAGCGCATCCGCTGCTCAACCGCTTGATGTTCCTGCTGATCTTCTCCTCAAACATGGACGAGTTCTTCGAAATTCGCGTCGCCGGCCTGAAGAGCCAGATCGCCATGGGCGATGACGCCACCGGGGCCGATGGGCGCAGCCCGCGCTCCGTGCTGGACGAGATTTCCAAGATCGCCCACGAGCATGTCGAACGTCAGTACCGCATTCTCAATGAGCAGCTGATTCCGGCAATGGAGGCACAGAACATTCGCTTCCGCCGCCGCAGCGACTGGACCAAGGCTCAGCGCAAGTGGGTCCATGACTACTTCTCCAACGAAATCATTCCGGTCGTCAGCCCGATTGGCCTGGACCCGTCGCACCCCTTCCCACGCCTGGTCAACAAGAGCCTGAACTTCATCGTCGAGCTGGAAGGCAAGGATGCCTTCGGCCGCGAAGGCGGCCTCGCCATTCTTCCGGCGCCCCGCTCCCTGCCACGGGTGATCGCACTGCCCAGCGAGCTGTGTGAGGAAGGCTTCAACGAGTACCTGTTCCTGTCCTCGATGATCCATGCCCACGCCGACGAAGTGTTCCCGGGCATGAAGGTCAAGGGCTGCTATCAGTTCCGCCTGACCCGCAACGCCGACATGACCGTGGACCCGGAAGAAGTCTCGGACCTGGCCTCGGCCCTGCGTGGTGAGCTGCTGGCCCGCCGCTACGGCAGCGGCGTGCGCCTCGAGGTGGCCGACAACTGCCCGGAAGGCTTGTCCGACTTTCTGCTCAAGCAATTCCAGCTCGAGCCCAATGACCTCTATCGCGTCAACGGCCCGGTCAACCTCACTCGCATGATGTCGGTACTGGGGGACGCGGAGCGCCCAGAGCTGATGTATCGCTCCTTCGTGCCGGGGATACCCAAGCAGGTCAAACAGCCCAACAGCATCATGCAGGCCATGCAGGAAGGCGATATCCTGCTGCACCACCCCTTCCAGTCCTTCACTCCCGTGGAAGACCTGTGCCGTGAAGCCGCTCGCGACCCGGACGTGCTGGCGATCAAGCAGACGCTGTATCGCACCGGCGCCGACTCCCCCATCGTCACCGCCCTGGTGGAGGCCGCCGGCAATGGCAAGGAAGTCACCGTTGTCATCGAACTGCGTGCCCGCTTCGATGAAGCCGACAACCTGGCCCTCGCCTCACGCCTGCAGGAGGCCGGCGCCATCGTCATCTACGGTGTCATGGCCTACAAGACCCACGCCAAGATGATGCATATTGTGCGCCGCGAGAAGGGCGCGCTGCGTCACTATGCCCACCTGGGCACCGGCAACTACCATTCCAAGACGGCCAAGCTCTACACCGACTACAGCTTGCTGACCGCAGACCCAGTACTATGTGCCGATGTGCACAAGGTATTCCAGCAGCTGTCCGGCATGGGCCGCACTCGCCAGATCGAAAAGCTGCTCCACGCTCCCTTCACCTTGCACGAGCAAGTCGTCGCAATGATCGAGCGCGAAGCCGACTTCGCGCGCAAGGGAAAGCGTGCCCATATCATCGTCAAGTGCAATTCCCTGACCGAACCCAAGCTGATTCAGGCCCTCTATCGCGCCTCCCAGGCCGGGGTCGAATGCGATCTGATCATTCGCGGCATGTGCTGCCTGCGCCCCGGACTTCCCGGCATCTCGGAGAACATTCGCGTGCGCTCGGTCATCGGTCGCTTTCTGGAGCACACCCGAGTCTTCCACTTCCACAATGACGGCAAGCCCGAAACCTGGGGCTCCAGCGCCGACTTCATGGCCCGCAACATGTTCCACCGGGTCGAGACCTGCTTCCCGCTGCTGGACAAGAAACTGGCCGCACGGGTGCGCAAGGACCTGGAAACCTACCTGGTCGACAACTGTCAGAGCTGGCTGTTGCAGGGCGACGGGACCTACATCAAGCAGGATCCCGGCGAGGCCGCCCCGATCTCGGCCCAGGAAACGCTGCTCTACGCCTATGCCGCCCGGGCCTGACGGCTTTAGCTCCAGGACACAGCGCTCCTAGAAAGCCCCCGCCAGCGATGCTGTCGGGGGCATATCATGCCGGCACCGCCAACATCACGGACATCAGGGCGCCTTGGCGCCAGCACCGCCCCTGTCGCGCCCCGCCCCTGTTGCCCCCTGCCCCAAAGCAAAGTCCCCGGCTCCGATGAAGGAGCCGGGGGCCGGTGCTGGACGCCGCAGTCAAAGGCGGCTAGCGAAGGCTAGAGCCCGATCTGGCCACCGTCTTCGCGCTGAATGACCACCGTGGCAGCACGCGGACGCACGCTGGAATCGGTGGCCTGGGTCGCATCATCACTGGCAGGCCAGTTGCCAGGATGCTGGATGTTGATGAACAGCGCCGTCTTATCAGGCGTCGAGAAGATACCCGTCACCTCGCAGCCGTTGGGGCCCACACAGAAGCGCTTGAGCTTGTCCTGGTTGGCACCGGACAGCACCGCAGCCGCACCATCGGCACGCTCCAGTCCTGCCGGCACCACCGCCAGAACCTGGTCATTGGTACTTTCGGCAACGCCCTCATAGCCATTGTCGGTCTGAATCCACAGGATACCTTGGCCGTCGCCGCGCTCGTCGAAGTAAAGACCGTCGGGACTGGCGAACTCGTTGTCTGCGGTCAGGCCCGACAGGTTATCGGCATCGCTGGCGGCGGCACCGAAGACAAAGACCTCCCATTCGAAAGCACTGGCATCTGCCCCCTCACGCCAGCGGATGATTTGCCCCGCCTCATTGTTGGCCCTGGGGTTGGCGGCATTGACCGGAGCGGTGGCATAGCCATTCCCCAACGCCTCGATGCTGTCGCCATCGCCGGTCAGGGTCGCCTCGGTGCCTTCCTCGGTACGCTTGGAGTTGTTGGTAAGGGTCATGTAGACCTCACCGGTGGAAGGATCCACCGCGCCCCACTCCGGGCGATCCATCGGCGTTGCCCCCATCAGGTCAGCGGCATCGCAGGTATGGATGATCACCCCTGCCAGATCGTCGGCACCGAGCTCCAGGGCCTCGGCCAGGGGGCGACCATCCTGGGTGGTGGCTTGCGGCGTCAGCGGCAACCACTGGCCACTGCCATCGGCATTGAAGCGAGCCACGTACAGCGTGCCCTCATCCATGTACTTGCTGCCTAGCGCCAGACGGTCGGCCTCGGCACCGGGCGCGATGGCATCCGCCGGGTCCCAGACCGCCCTGGACACGAACTTGTAGATGTACTCGTTGCGGGAGTCGTGGCCAGAGTAGAACACGACCGGCTGGCCAGCCTCCAGCTTGCCCGGCCAGCACCCCTCGTGGCGGAAACGCCCCAACGCCGTGCGCTTCACCGCTTGCTCGCCGGTGTACGGGTCGATCTCGACGATATAGCCGAACTGACGCGCCTCGTTGCGATAGTCGCCGGTGGCATCGCCATCGCCGGGGTTGCCGATCAGCCGGGTAAACTCGTCATCACGTTCGCTGGCGTCGCCCGCTGCGGTTTCCCAGCCATAGCGACCGCGCCCGGTGGCGATGCCAAGACGATCATCGTCCCGCGTCCGCCCTTCGTCCTTGACGAAATAATCCGGCCAGTTTTCTTCGCAGGTCAGATAGGTGCCCCAGGGGGTATACCCATTGGCACAGTTATTGTTGGTGCCCCGCGCCTGGGTTCCCCCCGGAGAGAACCGGGTCTTGACGTAGTCACTGCCGGCCACCGGGCCAGACAGGTGCATCGGCGTGGCACTGGTATAGCGACGGTTGTAACGGGATCCCTTGACGTGACTCCAGTGTCCGTTGGCGCCCTTCTGCACCTCTACGACCGTGACCCCGTGGGCATTGATTTCCGTTCGGACTTCATCGGCAGGACGCTTGCCCTCCGCCATGTTGGTGGGACCGCCCTGGGGCGCCCACAGGGCATTTTCATCAATGTACTCATTGTTCATCACCAGCAGGAAGCGCTCAGAGCCGCTGGCATCATCCAGAGCGAAGGGGTGCATGCCGTCGTGGTGCATGCCGACGCTGGCTGCCTGTCCCTCTGGCGTCATTGCCAGGTCTTCGCGCCATTGGGGGGCGCTGTCATCGAGCGGGGTCCCCCAGGGCACCAGTACCTGGGCGGTATACCCCGCAGGCACCACTACCGCATCCGTGCGCGACCCTTTGACCGCGTCGAAGGCCAGTGCCAGCGGCGTCTTGGACATGCCCGACCCATGCTGATCGGCGATAGCGGTCAGCCCGAAGCCCCCCAGCATGGACATGGCTGCCATGCCCATGCCGCCCTTCATCACAGCGCGGCGCGACAGGCGACGATCGAGTATTGAAGAAAAGGGCTCATTGCTGCTGGGGTTCAACAGGCGGTGATCTTCGATTTCCTTGCTCATTGCGCAGTCCTCTCTTGGCCGTCGACGTGTGGAACGTCGGCAGACGGGATGTCGTTGCCGGCTGCGGGCCGGTGGCGGGCGGTCACTCGCGCCGATCTGCGCTATTGGGTGCGCTATCTCGGCGATGTCGGTCCTCGCGACACCCTAGGATGTCTAGATGACAGGGATGTGACGATGCGGTACGCCGGACAAAGCATAAGAGGTAACTGAAATGTTAAAAGGGTAACAATTAGTGAAAGAAACTAAGCTTACGTGACGACAGAGTGATCCAACGCTTGCTCTCGACAGGACCAGAACCATGTGGCATCTGGGACACCGACATCAGCGCATTCTGCTCATGCCGCAAAAGGCACCCTCTAGCGATGAGGACCCAGAACCTTGCTGGCACTGGGTACATTGCACCGATCAAAGGCAGCAGCGAGGGGGGAGCCACTCCCGGCTGGATCTCCTTGGTCAACTGGATCCTGCCCTACCCTGCGTGCTGGTCATGCCACCCCACACTATCGCTCTGGTGGCGCTAGAGCGGGGGGTACTGGGCCATAGTGACCCGCAAGCGTCACTCGACACGCTGATCGCGAAAGAGCTGTGTGTGAGTCGACAGAGCCTGGCGGTACATGTGCTCAATCAAGACCATCAGTACCTGGATGTGATGGTGATCCAGCGGGGACTGCTGGCCCAGTGCTTGAACCGGCTTCACCGCCAGCAGCTCCACCCCACCTGGTGGTCCAGCGCCTTCCAGGGACTGCCGTTGCCAGACCCTGGACATCTGGCGGTACTGCCCTGGGGCGACGACTGGATGCTCAAGTGGCGTCAGCCCCAGGCCCTGGAGAGGGAGCGTTGGCTCAGCTGGCCAAAGAGCCAGGAGCTGGAGCAGCTCAGCCAACAGTTGCCCGATGAGCTGCGCGATTCCCCATGGAATTGCCCGCTCGCTCCCGACGCCTCCAGCAGTCTCGACTGCCTGGCATTCTTCGCCCGCCATCTACCCGTCGACCTGCCAAGGGTGCCGAAGGACATGCAGGATCCAGGGGAGCTCTCTCAGGCGACGCCTGAAACAGCATAAAACCAATCAACGAATGCAACATGGGTGACGCCAAGTGTTCTCCAGATGGCGAGAACGGCATAATGCTTAAGCTCATCACGACAATGGAGTGTCCATGCCCGCCTCAAGGCCTGCCCCCGAGTCTTTCTTCAGGAGCTCCCTCTCCAGAAGCTGTTCCTCCAAGCGCCCTGTCTATGGGCGCTGTGTCTCCAGGGGCGCTGTCTCTCAACCGGCTCGCAGGGACTTGAAGTGCTTAGTCTTGAAGTGCTTGGTCTTGAGCGGCATGTTGCTGCTGGGAGGCTGTGCGGCCTTCGCCCCAGCGCCACCGGCCCATCAGGACAATCTGTGCGACGTCTTTCGCCAGCAGCCGGACTGGTATGACGCGACGCGTGCCTCGTATGAAAAGTGGGGGACTCCCCCCTGGACCCAAATGGCGTTCATCAAGCGCGAATCGTCGTTTCGCAGCCACGTCAGGCCGCCCAGAACCACGCTATTGGGGTTCATTCCGTGGACGCGTCCCTCCTCGGCCTACGGCTACGCCCAGGCCCAGGACCCGGTCTGGGGAGAATACAGTGATGATGCGGGTGGGCTGTTCTCAAGCCGCAGCGACATGGACGATGCCACCGATTTCATCGGCTGGTACAACGCCCGAACGCAGCGCATGACCGGCGTCTCGCTGGCCAATCCGGAACACCTCTACCTGGCCTACCACGAAGGCCAGGGGGGCTATCAGCGCGGTAGTTATCGCGCCAAGCCTGCGGTCATGCGCGCGGCGCGCGAGGTCGCGACCACCGCCTCGCGTTATCGCGGCCAGTTGGCCGCCTGCGAGGCGGAGTTTCGTTGCGATGGATTCTTCGAGGTCTGGCCATTTTGCCGGGGTTGATCAGGCGCCCTCGGCCAGGCGCTCTGCGGCCACACTCAACAGGTGTTCGGTGGTCTCCCAGCCAATGCACGCGTCCGTGACGGAGACACCGTAGCGCAGCTTGCCGGGGTCCAGAGGCTGCTTGCCTTCATGCAGATGGCTCTCGAGCATCACCCCGATCAGCGCCGTATCGCCCGCCAGCCGCTGGGCCAGCACGTCGAGCAAGACTTCGCTCTGGCGGCGGTGGTCCTTGCGCGCATTGGCATGACTGCAGTCGACCATCAAGCGCGGCGACAGCCCGGCCTCGCGCAGAGCTCTACGCGCTGCCGCCACCGCAGCAACATCGTAGTTCGGTTCGCCGTGGCCGCCCCGCAGCACCACATGGGTATGGGGATTGCCCTGGGTCTCGACCATCATCGGCTGGCCGTCGCTGCCTACGGCAAAATGTTGATGGGGATGGGCAGCACTGTGCATCGCATCCAGGGCCACCTGCACATCACCACTGGTGGCATTCTTGAAACCGACGACAGCCCCCAGGCCACTGGCCATCTCGCGGTGCAGCTGAGACTCGGTCGTGCGCGCGCCGATGGCGACCCAGGCCAGCAGATCCTCCAGATATGGAGCGATCATCGGCTGCAGAATTTCGGTGGCGACCGGCAGCCCCATCTCGACGATGTCCCGCATCAGCTGGCGCGACAGTCCCAGGCCACGGCTCATGTTGCCTGTCCCATCCAGGTCTGGATCGTAGGCCAGTCCCTTCCAGCCCACGGTGGTGCGTGGCTTCTCGACGTAGACGCGCATGACCACCAGGACACGATCGCGGATACTGGCCGCCAGGCCGGCCAGGCGCTCGGCGTATTCCAGGGCCGCCTGGGGATCATGAATCGAACAGGGCCCCACCACCGCCAGCAGGCGGTCATCTCGGCCTTCCAGAATGTCGCGAATTTCCTGACGCTGTGCGTCGACACGGTCCGCCAGAGTGGCGCTCAACGGGTACTGCTGCTTGAGCGACAGCGGTGCGGGCAATGCGGTCCCGTTAGATCGATCCTGCACAGCAGTCTCTGGGGTCGTCGTGGCCATGTGGGAGGTCGTAGCAAGGGAGAGGGTCGCGGTCATGGTATCAGCTCCAAAGGGTCGTACATCGTTGAACATGTCGACCACCGAGGCGCTCACGGTCGGAGGTGGCCAGTTGGGCCGACCGCGTGTCGATAAATCGCCAGCCATACCCATAGGCGTAACCCTGGAAGTCGGCGTAGACGAAATCTCGATATGCGGTCATCGGTTATCTCCTGTTACCTGCCACTGCAGGCTGTCGCGACGCTCTGGAGCATCATGCCAAAAACAAAGAACCCCCGGACGGGCTGCCGTCCGGGGGTTCTGGGAGGCGGCCCTGGGTGGGAGCGCCTCGCGAGTGCCGACGTTGTCGTCAGGCCTCGCGCACCAGCGCCCCGGTATCAAACCAATACCAGGTAAAGCTGGACCAATAAAAGGACACGCCCGTCATCGCTTGCCCACCACTCAGCGACGCGACATCGGTCGCCAGCGCACCACTTGCGGAGCAAGATGCTCCGTCAGGGCAAGCTGTTGGCTGAGAGGTGACTGATAACATGGCGATCTCCTGAATCTGCCTTCATCCTGCCCGGCGCCGAGACAAATGGCAACCCCTGACACCTATCCTGCTGTTGCCAGCGTCACCCAGGCGATGGTCGCCGGCAGGCACGTCATGCCCGCCATCACCACCAGGCCAAGAAAGATCATCAGAAAGCCGCTCTCATCACGAAAGTCAGCCGGGTCGTGGGGGCTGTCATGGGCATTGCCATGCGTCTTGCCGTAATCGCTGGCGTGGCGCTGCTCAGGAGCGTTGTGGTGGGCCATGGAAGCCTCTTCTCATCGTTGGATTGTCAGGGCACACCACGAGTCTAGCTCACCAGGGCCTGCTGGCGAGGCCCCTCAGCGCAGATGGCGTCCGCCATCGACGGCCATCACGGTACCGGTCACGTAACGATTGTCGAGCAGGTAGCGCAGACTCTGATAGATCACACCGGGGCCAGGCACCATGTCCATCAACGACTTCGCTCGCGCCTTGGCGGCATAGGCCTCGTCATCCTGCTCGTTCAGCATGATCAGCGCCGGCGCGATGGCATTGACCTGGATCTGCGGGGCGTACTGGGCCGCGAAGGATAGCGTCAGGTTATCCAATCCGGCCTTCGTCGCCGCATAGGCCGCGTGCTTCTTGGACCCCTTTTGCACGACATAGTCGGTCATGTGGATGATATCGCGCTGGGGTTCGCTGCAGGCGTCGAGCAGGCTCTTGGCGTGCAGGTTGATCAGGTAAGGCGCCAGCATGTGGACGCGAAACAACCGCTCGAAGTTGGCCCCGGCGTCGCTGTCCAGGCTGTCCGGCGCCCAGTCACTGGCATTGTGGACGATTGCCCGCAAAGCGTTAGTCTGGCCCTTGAGGCGCTCGATGAAGTCAAGAATGCCGGCTTCACTGGAAAAATCAGCCTGAAGGGTCACGATGCCTCGCTGGCGCATGCTGTCCAGCTCCGCTCGCTCACGGCGATAGCTGACGATGACCGGATGTCCATCTTGCACCAGGCGCTCGGCACAGTGCCTCCCCAGCCGCTGGGCGCCACCGGTAATCAGGATCGGCGACGCGCTCACGGGGCCTCTTCCTTGATCAGGCTGCCGACCACCGGCACCAAGGGGTCACGCGGGGCATAGGCAAACACATCGGAAAACACCCGGGACGGCTCAAGACCCAGCGACGCCAGCACATCGACGCACGCATAGACCATGCCAGGAGAGCCGGACAGGTAGACATCGTCCTGTGACACATCCTCCAGGTGATCGCCCAGCGCCGCATCGATACGGCCATGGTGGGCGTATACCCGCTCACCATCGAAGCCTTCCTCGAAACCCGCCTCACAGACCGCGTGGAACACCAGGTTGTCGCACTCGGACACCCACTGTCGCGCCAGCTCCTCTGCATACAGGTCGCGTCGCTCCTTCGCTGCCCACCACAGGGTGATGGGACGCTCAGGATGCTGGTGACGGGCTGCCTCGACGATGGCCTTCATCTGGGCAAAGCCTGTGCCGGCGGCAATCAGCGTCAGGGGCCGGACACTCGATTCGTCCAGCACACAGTCACCGCTGGGCAAGCGCACCGTCAGGTGCTCCGCCACCACCAGCATGGCGCGCAGTTGCGCCGAGTTGGAGCGCTCCGGCCAGTGTTGAATGTGCAGCTCCAGTCTGCCGTCATCGCGATGGCGACTGGCGATCGAGAACGGCACCCAGCAGTCGTCTGACAGACGCATCTCCAGATACTGCCCCGGCGCATGCGCCATGGCCTCGGCGCGTCCTTCAAGCACCACACGAAATACGTCAGGAGTGAGATCCTCGACCTCGATAACCTGGCAGGTCAGGGTCCTTGCCGTCATGTCGACCTCTTGTCGGTGTCAGGGAGGGGAATACCATAGTCGTCCCAGCGTTCGCTGACCCGGGACTTTATGCTGTCGTCCATGCTGATCGCCACGCCCCACTCACGATCGGTCTCACCGGGCCACTTGCTGGTCGCATCCAGCCCCATCTTGGAGCCGAGTCCGGCGACCGGAGAGGCAAAATCCAGGTAGTCGATAGGCGTGTTCTCGACCATCACGGTATCCCGGGCAGGGTCCATGCGGGTCGTGATCGCCCAGATCACGTCTTCCCACTGGCGGGCGTCGACGTCGTCATCCAGCACGATAACGAACTTGGTGTACATGAACTGACGCAGAAAGCTCCAGACCCCCATCATCACGCGCTTGGCGTGGCCAGGGTACTGCTTCTTCATGGTCACCACCGCCATGCGGTACGAACAGCCTTCCGGAGGCAGATAGAAGTCGACGATCTCGGGAAACTGGCGACGCAGGATCGGCACGAACACTTCGTTCAAGGCAAGCCCGAGAATCGCCGGCTCATCCGGGGGGCGACCGGTGTAGGTCGAGTGATAGATGGCATCCTTGCGCATGGTCATGCGCGTCACCGTAAACACCGGAAACGTCTCTACCTCATTGTAGTAGCCGGTGTGGTCACCATAAGGCCCTTCTGGCGCCGTATCATCGGGGTAGAGAAACCCCTCAAGGATGATTTCGGCGGACGCCGGTACCTGCAGGTCCGCATGACCACACTTCACCAGTTCGGTGCGCGACCCACGCAGCAGGCCGGCAAAGGCGTACTCGGACAGCGAGTCGGGCACGGGGGTGACGGCGCCCAGGATCGTGGCGGGGTCGGCTCCCAGAGCCACCGCTACGGGAAATGGCTCGCCAGGATGCTGTTGCTGGAATTCCTGGAAATCCAGGGCCCCACCGCGGTGGGACAGCCAGCGCATGATCAAGCGGTTCTTGCCGAGCTTCTGCTGACGATAGATGCCCAGGTTCTGGCGGGACTTGTGCGGGCCCTTGGTGATCACCAGTGGCCAGGTCACCAACGGCGCCGCATCACCGGGCCAGCAATGCTGGATCGGCAGCATGTCGAGATCGACCTCGTCACCCTCGAACACCCGCGCCTGGACAGGTGCGGAGCGCACGGTCTTGGGCCCCATGCTCATCACCTGCTTGAAGATCGGCAGTTTTTCCCAGGCGTCTCGGAAGCCCTTGGGGGGCTCCGGCTCCTTGAGAAACGCCAGTAGCTCGCCGACCTCGCGCAGCGCTTCCACCGACTCCTGCCCCATGCCCATGGCCACACGCTTCGGGGTGCCGAACAGGTTGCCCAGCAGCGGCATGTCGCTGCCCTTCACATTCTCAAACAGCAGCGCCGGTCCGCCGGCCCTCAAGGTCCGGTCACAGATCTCGGTAATCTCGAGATACGGATCCACTTCCGCGCTAACGCGCTTGAGCTCGCCAGCCGCCTCAAGACCCGCGATAAAGTCACGCAAGTCGCTATACTTCATGCGAATTTCTCGCTGTCAAATACACCAAAGGGGCAGCATAGCATGCTGCCCCTTCGACTGACCTCGAATGAACGACGATCAGCGCCGCTTCATGGCCTCAAAGAACTCGATATTGGTCTTGGTGTCCTTGAGTCGATCAATCAGGAACTCGGTCGCAGCCGTATCATCCATGGGATTGAGCAGCTTGCGCAGGATCCACATCCGCTGCATCTCGTCATCGGAGGCAATCAGGTCTTCGCGACGGGTGCCACTGCGACGGATGTTGAGAGCGGGATAGACGCGACGCTCGGCCAGGCGACGATCCAGATGGGCTTCCATGTTGCCGGTACCCTTGAACTCCTCGAAGATCACCTCGTCCATCTTGGAGCCGGTATCGACCAGAGCCGTCGCGATGATGGTCAGGCTGCCACCTTCCTCGATGTTTCGCGCGGCGCCGAAGAAGCGCTTGGGCTTCTCGAGTGCATGGGCATCGACACCACCGGTCAGCACCTTGCCCGAAGACGGCACCACGGTGTTGTAGGCACGGGCCAGACGAGTGATGGAGTCGAGCAGAATGACCACGTCCTTCTTGTGCTCGACCAGCCGCTTGGCCTTCTCGATGACCATCTCGGCGACCTGTACATGACGCGCCGGGGGCTCGTCGAAGGTAGACGCCACCACTTCGCCGCGCACTGTCCGCGACATCTCGGTCACTTCCTCCGGACGCTCGTCGATCAGCAACACGATCAGCTGGCATTCGGGGTTGTTGCGCGTAATGGATGTCGCAATATTCTGCAACATCAGTGTCTTACCAGCCTTGGGCGGAGACACGATCAGACCACGCTGGCCCTTGCCGATGGGCGCCGTGAGGTCGATGATGCGGGCCGTCAGATCCTCGGTGGAACCGTTGCCGATTTCCATGCGCAGACGATCCTGCGGAAACAGCGGCGTGAGGTTCTCGAACAGGATCTTGTGCTTGGCGTTCTCCGGACGATCAAGGTTGATCTGGCTGACCTTGAGCAAGGCAAAGTAGCGCTCGCCTTCCTTGGGGGGGCGAATCTTGCCGGAGATGGTGTCGCCCTTACGCAGGTTGAAGCGACGGATCTGAGAGGGCGAGACGTAGATGTCGTCGGGGCCGGCCAGGTAGGAACTGTCGGCACTGCGCAAAAATCCGAAACCGTCCTGAAGGATCTCCAGTACGCCATCGCCGAAGATGTCTTCGCCGCTCTTGGCGTGCTTCTTCAGAATGGCAAAAATGATGTCCTGCTTGCGGGACCGGGCCAGATTATCGATACCCATCTCGCGTGCGATATCGAGAAGCTCCGGCACGGGCTTTTGCTTGAGTTCGGTCAGATTCATCAGAGTTCAGAAATTACTCGTGGAAGCCGGGCGACAGGGCGCCGTGGGGCGAAAAAAGGACACGCCGATTGAGTGCGTTCAGAGCCCGGGGCTGCTCGTGCGAGGCCTGGTAAAGATGATAGGGCCATGGGCTGGATTCTCCAGAAGGGAGAACCACGCCAGCGTCTGGACGAGGGAGCAGATTCATTCGCCATTGCCAGATCTCGATTGCTGGAACCCTTGGGGGGCTCTGGCAGAGCTGGCATCGTGCGGGCTGTCTGACGACTTGGGATGGTCACGCCGCGGCAGCGACGCGACCGGGAAAACACATTCGAAACAGGCGAATGACCCGATACTAGACAAGCCGGCGAGGGAACGCAAGCCCCCTGCCTCCCCCAGATCATTGACATACCAGAAAGCGATACGCAACCTTGACCCATCTCCAGTGAAGGACCCCACATGAACCAACCCTCGGATTCGCTCAGCGCCCTGCGTGAGACGCCCCATGACCCCGGCAAGGACCCTGCTCGCCTGGCCGCCATCGATCTGGGCTCCAACAGCTTCCACCTGCTGGTGGCCAATTATCAGGACGATCGGCTTCAGGTGGTGGCGCGACTGGGCGAAAAGGTCCAGCTGGCAGCCGGGCTCGACGATGACGGCTACCTCAATGAGGACGCCATGGCGCGCGCACTGGACTGTCTGGGGCGCTTCGCCCCCTTCCTTGAAGGGATTCCGGCGACGCGCATGCGTGTCGTGGGCACCAACGCCCTGCGCGACGCGCACAATAGTCAGGAGCTGATCGATCGCGCCGAAGCCTTGCTCGGCACGCGCATCGAGATCATCGCCGGTCGCGAGGAGGCCCGCCTGATCTATCTGGGTGCGGCCCATGCCCTGGCGGAAAGCGGTCGACGCCTGATCGTGGATATCGGTGGCGGCTCCACCGAGTTCATCATCGGCGAACAGTTCGAGCCCAAGGCGCTGGAAAGCCTCTCCATGGGCTGCGTCACCTTCACCCGCCGCTTCTTCGGCGATGGCGACATCACCGAGAAGCGCATGCGTAACGCCGAGCTTGCCGCGCTGTCGGAGCTCGCCAACATCCGTCGCCCCTATCAACGTCTGGGCTGGGATGATCCGGTCGGCTCCAGCGGCACCATCAAGGCGGCAGCTGCGGTGTTGCATGCTGCAGGTGACTCCCCAGAGGGCGTCATCACTCGCGATGGGCTGGCCAAGCTGCGCAAGCGTCTGATCAAGACCAAACAGCTGGACAAGGTGTCGATGGAGGGTCTGAAGGCCGATCGTGCACGAGTGTTTCCGGCCGGAGTGGCGATTCTCAGCGCTATCTTCGAAGCCTTTGAGCTGACGCAGATGCGCTTCGCCGATGGCGCCCTGCGCGAAGGGGTGCTCTACGACATGGCGGGCCGCAACAGTCCTGAGGACTCGCGCCTGAAGAGCCTGGAGACGCTGGCCCGCTACAACGCCGTGGACACACGCCAGGCCGACAATGTCGCCGCCTCGGCACGGGCCATGTTCGAGCAGGTCAAGCAGGACTGGAACCTGGACGAGGAGCGCGGACGCTATCTGGAATGGGCCGCCTGGATGCATGAGATCGGCCAGTCCATCTCCCATAGCCAGTTCCACCGTCACGGCGCCTATCTGCTTGAATACTCCGACCTGGCCGGCTTCTCGCGCCCGGAGCAGCGCCTGCTGTCATTCCTGGTGCGGGCGCACCGCCGCAAGTTTCCGCTCAAGGAGTGGCAAGCGCTGCCCGAAAGCGAACAGCGCGACAGCCAGCGCCTGGCCCGGCTGTTGCGCCTGGCGGTCATTCTCAACCATTCGCGCCCCGAGCAAGCGCCCGCGGCGCCGCGCCTCGAGGTGGATGACGACACCCTTCACCTGCACTACGAAGGTGGCGATGAGCCAGGACTCTTGTGCACCGGCCTGGAACGAGAAGCCGACTATCTTGCCAGCACCGACTTCGCGCTGGTGCTGCATGCGGTGACCGCGGACCGCTGACGACGTGGCCAGACAACAGACGCACGCTGGCGGGATCACCTAGCGGGGTCACGTACTAAGGTCCCGTCGGCGAGCAAACTCCCATCAGGGAATGGTCGTCCAGCCTTGTGCTACCGCGATCCAGGCCCCTGAAGCGGCATCCAGCACCGCGACGCATTCGTCGGCTCGCCACAGCAGCACGATATGACAACGCTGCCAGGGAGGCACCGCAGCCTCCTGCAGCAGCCGCTTCACATCGCGCCGTCCACGGCCTTCCAGGCGAATGCGCTCTCCCCCCTGGCGCGCTCGCAGCGTCAGCAGGCAACGCGCCTGGCCAGAAGGCGCGACCAGGGCAAGCGTCCTCCCTGCCACCACGACCTCACGCCCAGACCACCACGGCATCTCCGGCAGCGAGACCGGGGTCGTGCGGCTGTCCGCCAGCAGATACAAGGTGCCGCGCCAGCAGCGCGCTTCGCCACCTGACCAGTGGATCCTCACTTCGGCATCACGTCGTGCCCGGCACTGGGACATGATCTCATCCAGCCGTGTCCCCGGTGGCGTGGCCAGGTCCAGACAGCGCAGACACCAGCCCAGCAGCCAGCGCTGGCGCGGTCGCGACAGCGCCAGTAGCCCATTTAGCGGCAACCTGGCCGGATCGCCCCCCAGCCTGTCCAGATCCTCCTGGGCGTATTCCTCGAGCAGCGATACCGCCTCACCAGCATGCCGTGCACTGGCGGACAGCGCTTGAAGGGCGTCAGGCCAACGCTCCAGCAGTGACGGCACCAGCCGATGGCGCAGGAAATTGCGATCCAGCGACAGGTCCTGATTGCTGGGATCCTCGATCCAGGCAAGCCTTCGCCTGGCGGCCTCCTTCTCCAGCGCGAGGCGTCCGACACTCAATAGCGGACGGACGATGACCCGTCCTTGCTGCTGACGGCGTGTCGGCATGCCAGCCAACCCCATCACCCCCGACCGACGCAGGGCCGCCAGCCAGAAGGTCTCGGCCTGGTCATCAGCATGCTGCGCCAGCCACAGATGATCTCCAGGCTCCATGACATCCATAAAGGCCCGGTAGCGGGCCGCCCTGGCCGCTGCCTCGAGGCCCTTGCCCGCCGCCACATCGACACTGACCCGGACCACCTCCAGCGCGACGCCCTGCTCGCGACACAGGGCACGGCTGTGGCGCGCAAAGTCGTCCGCCGCCGGCTGCAGGCCATGGTGGACATGAATCGCCCTGAGCGCCCGCCCACGGCGCCGGCAGGCATCCGCGGCCAGTGCCAGCAGCACGCAGGAATCCAGTCCTCCCGAAAGCCCCACCCATAGCGTGCGATCATCGGGCAGGTCATCGATAAAGGGCGCGACAATGGCCTCAAGGCCAGGGGACTCAGACATGCCTGCTCTCCACCCGATACCCGGGCATCACATGCAAGCGGCCCCTATCGCAGAACGACAGGGGCCGCGGGGTTACCACGAAGACCCGACGCTTCAGGCGGGGGCGCCGTAGCTCATCAGGCGCTCATAGCGACGTGCCAACAGGGCGTCGCTGTCCAGAGCGTCCAGGCGCTCCAGACTCTCGCTGATGGCGTCACGCACTCGCGTCGCTGCCTCGTAAGGGAAGCGGTGCGCACCGCCCAGCGGCTCCTTGATCAGGTTATCGACGAAACCGAGCTCCTTGAGACGGCTGGCGGTAATCCCCATGGCCTGAGCGGCATCGCTGGCGCGTTCCGCGCTCTTCCACAGGATCGAGGCACACCCCTCAGGAGAAATGACCGAGTAGGTAGAGTACTCAAGCATCATCAGCTCGTCACAGACACCGATGGCCAGGGCGCCACCGGAGCCACCTTCACCTACCACGGTGGAGACGATGGGGGTCTTGAGACGCGACATCACCGCCAGGTTATAGGCGATGGCCTCACTCTGGCCGCGCTCTTCCGCGTCGATACCTGGATAGGCGCCAGGGGTGTCGATGAAGGTCAGCACCGGCATCTTGAAGCGCTCGGCCATTTCCATCAGACGGCACGCCTTGCGGTAGCCTTCCGGGCGGGGCATGCCGAAATTGCGGCGGACCTTCTCCTTGACGTCGCGGCCCTTCTGATGACCGATGATCATCACCGGACGATCATTGAGGCGCGCAACACCGCCGACGATAGCGGCGTCATCGGCAAACTCGCGATCACCATGCAGCTCATCGAAGTCGCTGAACACATGCTCGAGATAGTCCAGCGTGTACGGGCGCTGCGGATGGCGAGACAGCTGCGATACCTGCCACGGCGTCAGATCCTTGAAGATCGACTCGGTCAGCTTGCGGCTCTTTTCCTCAAGGCGCGAAATCTCGTCAGCCAGGCTGACCTGACTGTCGTTGCCGACCAGACGAAGCTCTTCGATCTTGGCCTGCAGTTCGGCGATGGGCTGTTCGAAATCGAGATAGTTGGGGTTCATGGGCCAGCCTTGTGATCATGGTCAGGCGGGCGCGACCGCAGGTCGCAGGCCCACCCATGGCAAATAAAAAGTGGTGTGCATTATCGCACCCTGACGGGGCCACGCAAGGCGCAGCCGTCCAGCGACCTTAACGCCGCAGCGTATTTTGGCCACCTCAGCGATACTTGAGACGTACGCCATCCTGTCCTTCGACATCCCGCAGGGCGATCAACAGGTCATCAGATGGCAGGACCTTCCACTGCTCGTCGAACTCCAGCCAGCCGGTAGCGTCGACATTGCGATAGCGCAGGCGCACCGGCAGGCCTTCCTCATGTCGATGGGGCTCAAGGCTTGCGCGCAGGCTGTCAATCAACCGGCCGTTCGCCTGACGACCATCCACCGAGACCTCCACCGCCTGGCCAAAGCGCGAGCGTGCCTGGACCATGGGGGTGACGTCCTTGCCTCGCAGGCGCAGGCCACCGGAGTAGTCATCGCTGGAGACTTCTCCTTCGACGATCAGCACCTCGGCATTGTCGAGCTGCTCACGCACGCTGTCATACAGCTCGCCGAACAGTGACGCCTCGATCCGCCCCGTGCGGTCGTCCAGGGTGAGGAAGGCCATGGTGTCGCCCCGCTTGGACTTCATGGTGCGCTGCGCCACCACCAGCCCGGCCACCCGCTGCGGCTCCCGGGAAGGCTTCAAGTCCGCGATGCGGGTCGAGACAAAACGTGCCAGTTCCTCTTCGTACTCATCGATGGGGTGGCCCGTCAGATAGAGACCAAGGGTGTCCTTCTCGCCGGCCAGCCGATCGCGATCGCTCCATTCCCGCACGCGCAGATAGTCCGCATAAGGATCGCTGGCCCCTTCATCGGCGTCCGGTGCAAACGCTTCGCCGAACAGGTCCATCATCCCGGCGTTGTGGTTCTTGTGACTCTGCGCAGCGGCCTTGAGGGCGTCATCCAGGGCCGCGCTGAGCACCGCACGATTGGGCCCCAGGTTATCCAGCGCTCCGGAGCGGATCAGCGCCTCCAGGGTACGCTTGTTCATGCGCTTGGGGTCGATACGGCGACAGAAGTCGAACAGATCGGTAAAGGGGCCTTCGGCGGTACGCGCCTCGACAATGGCGCCGATCGGACCTTCCCCCACGCCACGAATGGCACCCAGGCCATACACCACCCGGCCTTCATCATCGACCGTGAACTTGTAGCCGCCCACGTTGACGTCCGGTGGCGTGACCGTGAGCTTGAGATGGCGACACTCCTCGATCAGCGGCACCACCTTGTCCAGGTTGTCCATTTCGGTGGACATCACCGCCGCCATGAACGGGCCCGGGTAATGCGCCTTGAGCCAGGCGGTCTGGTAGGACACCAGCGCGTAGGCCGCCGAGTGGGACTTGTTGAAGCCGTAACCGGCAAACTTTTCCACCAGGTCGAAGATGTTGCCAGCAAGGTCCGCATCGATGCCGTTGGCCGCACAGCCTTCCATGAAACCGGTACGCTGCTTGGCCATCTCTTCCGGCTTCTTCTTACCCATCGCGCGCCGCAACAGGTCAGCCTGACCCAAGGAGTAGCCCGCCATCACCTGGGCAATCTGCATCACCTGCTCCTGGTACAGGATGATGCCGTAAGTCGGCTGCAGCACGGGCTTCAGCAGCTCGTGCTGGTAATCCGGGTGGGGGTAGGAGATCTCCGCCCGTCCGTGCTTACGGTTGATGAAGTCATCGACCATGCCGGACTGCAGCGGCCCCGGACGGAACAGTGCCACCAGTGCGATCATGTCCTCCAGCGAGTCCGGCAAGAGGCGCTTGATCAGCTCCTTCATCCCCCGGGATTCCAGCTGGAACACCGCGGTGGTCTCGGCCTTCTTGAGCATCTCGAAGGTCTTGCCGTCGTCCAGCGGGATCGCATCGATATCCAGCGCCCCCTTGCCCTCGCTGGCGCGCACCCGATCGACCATCTCCAGCGCCCAATCGATGATGGTCAGCGTACGCAAGCCCAGGAAGTCAAACTTGACCAGCCCGGCATCCTCGATGTCGTTCTTGTCAAACTGAACGACCAGCCCGGAGCCATCCTCGTCACATAACAGCGGTGAGAAGTCGGTCAGCTTGGTGGGCGCGATGACGACGCCCCCGGCGTGCTTGCCGGTGCCTCGCGTCACCCCCTCGAGCTTGAGCGCCATGTCCCAGATTTCCTGGGCTTCCTCATCTACCTCAATGAATTCCTTGAGCTGAGGCTCCTCTTCGATGGCCTTGGACAACGTCATGCCCACCTCGAAGGGAATCAGCTTGGACAGCTTGTCCCCCAGCGAGTACGGCTTGCCCTGGGCGCGGGCAACGTCTCGCACCACGGCCTTGGCCGCCATGGTGCCGAAGGTGACGATCTGCGACACCGCGTTACGGCCATAGCGCTCGGCCACGTAATCGATGACGCGATCACGTTTTTCCATGCAGAAGTCGACGTCAAAGTCCGGCATCGACACCCGCTCGGGGTTCAGAAAGCGCTCGAACAGCAGGTCATACTGGATCGGATCGAGATCGGTGATCTTCTGCGCGTAGGCCACCAGCGAGCCGGCACCGGAGCCGCGCCCCGGCCCTACCGGGACATCGTTGTCCTTGGCCCACTGGATAAAGTCCATCACGATCAGGAAGTAACCGGGGAACCCCATCTGCAGGATGATGTCCAGCTCGAAGTCCAGGCGCTCTCGGTAGCGCTTCTCGAGCGCCGCCCAGTCGTCGCTGTCGCGTGGGTGACTGTCCACCGGGTAAAGAGCGTCAAGGCGCTCGGTCAGGCCATCGTGGGAGATCTTGCGGAAGAACTCGTCCTGGGTCATGCCCTCGGGAATACCGTATTCCGGCAGGAAGATCTCGCCCAGGCGAACGTTGACGTTACAACGCGCGGCGATCATGACGCTGTTTTCCAGCGCCGCGGGAATATCGGCAAACAGCTCCGCCATCTCCTGTGGCGACTTGAGGTACTGTTCCTCGGTGTAGCGCCGCTCGCGACGGGGGTCATCCAGCGCCTTGCCCTCGCCAATGGCCACGCGGGTTTCGTGGGCCCAGAAGTCCTCACGCTTGAGGAAGCGCACATCGTTGGTCGCCACCACCGGAACCCCGGTGTCCATGGCCAACGCCACCGACGCATGCACGCAGTCTTCTTCCAGCGGGCGACCGGTCCGGGTCAGCTCCAGATAGAAACGGCCGGGAAACGCCTGACACCATTCATCCAGCAAACGCCGCGCATCGGCATGATGATCGCTGAGCAAATGGCGGCCCACGTCTCCTTCACGCCCACCAGACAGCGCAATCAAGCCTTCGCTCTGCTCCAGTACCCAGGCTTTCTCCAGGTAAGCCCGGTCCTGACGCTGGCCCTCGACCCAGCCGCGAGAGATCAGTTCGGTCAGGTTGCGATAGCCGACGTCATTCATCGCCAGCAGCGTCACCCGATACGGATGATCCAGGTCATGGGCGTTGACCAGCCACAGGTCGGCACCGATCACGGGCTTCATGCCAGCGCCCTGGACCCCGTTGTAGAACTTCACCAGGCCGAACAGATTGGATTCATCGGTCAACGCCAGCGCTGGCGCGCCATGCTCGACGCCAGCCTTGACGTAAGGCTTGAGGCGCACGAGGCCGTCAACCAGAGAGAACTCGCTATGGACGCGAAGATGAACGAAAGGAGCGGACATGTGAAAGCCTTACCTCGACCCGCCGTGGCGGGGCTGTGAATACGGGTCAGAATAGCGCCAGCTGGCGCTTGACAGGGGCAAAGGAGCGACGATGTTCGTCGAGTGGCCCCAGACGTTCCAGCGCGGCCAGATGTTCAGCCGTCGGGTAGCCCTTGTGGCGGGCGAAACCATAGTCAGGATAGCGCCGGTCGAGCGACACCATGGCAGCATCCCGCGCCACCTTGGCGAGGATGGATGCGGCGGCGATGGCCGGGTGACGGGCATCACCCTTGACCACAGCCTGGCCGGGAACATGATGCCCGGGGAGGCGATTGCCGTCCACCAGCAGGTATTCAGGCGAAGGCATCAGCCCATCGATGGCACGGCGCATGGCAAGATGCGTGGCGTGGTAGATATTGAGCTGATCGATTTCCTCGGGGCTGGCGGCTGCCACGTGGAAGGCCAGCGCACGTTCACGAATCAGCCCATCGAGGGCTTCTCGGCGCTTGGCCGACAACGCCTTGGAATCGGTCAGCCCGTCGATGGGCCGCTCGGGATCCAGGATCACCGCCGCGGCGACCACCGCGCCGACCAACGGCCCCCGCCCGACCTCATCCACCCCGGCCAGGAGCTGGCCATCATAGTCCACCACCAATGGCGGCAACGGCGCCTTCGCGGCGCGCCCCTTGCGAGCCGAATCAGCGGCCATCCTTGTCTCCTCTGGCCTGCGCAGGTCCAGCGCCGGTGTCGCTAACCTGAGAAGCCATCTTGTGAGAGGCGCCTGCAGCGGTCTTATGAGAAGCGCCTGCGGCGGTCTTATTAGAGGCACCTGCGGCGGTCTTGTAAGAAGCGCCAGCGTCGCTCCCGGCACTGTCCGGGTCCGCCACCTCCTGCGCGCACTCCGGGGCCACACTCGGTGGCAACGGCCGACCTGCCACCAGCGCTTCGATGGCCTCCGCCGCGCGACGGCTGGCATCACGCTGCAGGCCTTCATGCATCGCCGCGAAGCGCGTCTCGAGCGCGCTACGCCCCTGGGGATCCGACAACATGGACTCCAGCTGCCGGGCAATCGCTTCGGCACTGGCCTCGTCCTGAATCAGTTCAGGCACCAGCGACTCCTGGGCGATCAGGTTCGGCAGCGAGATCCACGGGGTCTTGACCATCCAGCGAGCAATCCGATGCGTCATCGGCGCCATGCGATAGCCCACCAGCATCGGCCGGTGACACAGCATGGCTTCCAGCGCCGCCGTACCCGAGGCGAGCAGAACCAGGTCGCTGGCCACCATGGCTTCGCGGGCCTGACCGTCCAGCAGCATGACGCGATCGCGAAGAGCCGGCCGCTGTTGCAGCAGAACCTCGAGCTCCTGGCGACGCTCGGGCGTGGCAGCCGGAATCACCACCCGCAGGCGCTCACGCGTTTCCACCAGTCGCTGTGCGGCCTCCACAAAGGTCGCCGCCATGAAACGCAGTTCATTGCGCCTTGAACCTGGCAGCAGCGCCAATACTTCTTCGTCCGGCTCGAGCCCAAACGCCCTGCGGGCAGACTGCCGATCGTTCACCAGCGGCAGCTCGTCTGCCAGCGGGTGGCCGACGAAGGCCACCGGCACGCGATGCTTGACGTAGAAGGCTGCCTCGAACGGCAAGAAGGTCAGCATGGCATCCACCGAGCGGGCAATGCCCTTGACCCGCCCCTGGCGCCAGGCCCATACCGACGGGCTGACGTAATGAGCCGTGGTGATACCCGCCTCGCGCAGCTGTCGCTCGAGCCCCAGATTGAAGTCAGGCGCATCGATGCCCACCATGATGTCAGGCTGCCATGCCAGCGCGTCGCGGCGCAGATGGCGACGCACACGCACCAGCTCGGGCAGGTGCTTGAGCACCTCGACCAGACCCATGACCGACAGGGTTTCCAGGGGATACAGTGACGTCAGGCCCTCGGCCAGCATGCGTGGCCCGCCGAGCCCACGAAACTCGACGCCAGGATGTCGCGCCTTGAGCGCGCGCATCAATCCCGCGCCAAGAATGTCGCCAGACAATTCTCCGGCGACCAGGTAGACACGGCGGACAGGGACGGCGTCACTCTCGGCTTGGCGAACGACGTGGGTCATGGGGGCTCCCCGGATCAGCGATGGAGTGTCCCGGGGGCAGCGGCCTCACCGGATGGTCAGGCAAGGCCGCTGTTCATCAGCGGATAATGCCCCGGGTAGACGCCTCGATGGAGGCCACGAAGGCGTCGGTTTCCGCCAGCGAGAACCGCTGGCGAATCTCGGCGACCGCTTGCTCGACGGTCAGTCCCTGCCGGTAGACCAGCTTGTAGGACTCGTTGAGCGCGCGGATCGCCTCACTGGCAAAGCCACGCCGCTTGAGGCCGACCACATTGAGACCATGGGCCTGAGCAGGGTTGCCGTTGATCATCACGAAGTCGGGTGTGTCCTTGGTGATGATCGAGCCTCCCCCGGCCATGGCATGGGAACCAAAGCGGCAGAACTGATGGATCGCCGACAGACCGCCGATGATGGCGAAATCGCCCAACTGCACATGTCCGGCCAGGGTCACCTGGTTGGCCAGAATACAGTCATCGCCGATGATGCAGTCATGCCCGACATGGACATAGGCCATGAACAGATTGCGCGAACCGATGGTGGTCTCGCTGCGATCCTGCACGGTGCCGCGGTGCAGGGTGACTCCCTCACGGACAACGTTGTCATCGCCCATCACCAGGCGCGTCGGTTCTCCGTTGTACTTCTTGTCCTGGCAAGCCTCGCCGACAGACGCAAACTGAAAGATGCGATTGCGCTTGCCAAGGACCGTCGGCCCCTGCACCACGACATGGGGACCAATCACGGTGCCTTCGCCAATCTCGACGTCGGGACCAATCACGCTGAAGGGCCCAACCTCGACATCGTCGGCCAGGCGGGCGCCGGGATCTACGATGGCGGACGGATGTATCAAGCGATCTTCCTCTCGGCGCAGATGATGTCGGCTTCACAGGCCAGCTCACCTTCCACGGTGGCACGGCACTTGAACTTCCAGATGCCGCGCTTGGCCCGCTCGACCTCGGCACGCAGCTGCAGGGTATCGCCAGGCATGACCGGACGCTTGAAGCGCACGTTATCGCTACCGACGAGGTAGTACACGTAGCCGTCGGCGGGCAGCTTGTTGACCGTCTTGAAGCCAAGAATGCCGCAGGCCTGGGCCAGCGCCTCGACCACCAGCACCCCCGGCATGATGGGATGGTGCGGGAAGTGACCATTGAAGAACGGCTCGTTGATGCTGACATTCTTGTAGGCAACGATGGTCTCGCCGTGGGTCAATTCCGTGACCCGATCCACCAGCAAGAAAGGATAGCGGTGGGGCAGATATTCGCGAATCTCGTTGATGTCCATAACCATCGTAGCGACCTCTAAAATGACAAGAGCCCTTCTCCGAGAAGGACACGAGCGGCGTCGGGCTTGCGCGCCGAGCCGACAATAGGCGGTGGATTATACCGACCTGAACCACCCCCTCAAGTATCGCTGGAATCCCGCTTCTCCAGGCGACTGACGCGCTTGGCGATACTATCGAGCTGCTTGAAGCGCACGGCATTGCGGCGCCACTGGCTGTTTTCCATTGCACCGGTGCCGGAGGAGTAGACACCTGGCTCAAGAATCGAGTTGGTGACCAGGCTCATGCCGGTGACCTGCACGCCGTCACTGATGGTCAGGTGTCCGGACAAGCCGACCCCGCCTCCCAGCATGCAGTGGCGTCCCACCCGGGTGGAGCCCGCAATGCCGACGCAGCCGGCCAGGGCGCTGTGATCGCCGATCTGCACGTTGTGCGCGATCTGTACCTGGCTATCGATCTTGACGTCGTTACCGATCACGGTGTCACCGAGTGCACCGCGATCAATGCTTGAACAGCTGCCGACCTCGACATCATCGCCCAGCACCGCGCCACCCAGCTGGGCAATCTTGCGCCAGCCGCTTCCATCGTGGGCAAAGCCGAAGCCGTCGCCGCCGATCACGCAGCCACTGTGCAAGATCACCCGCTTGCCGATGACCACCCCGTGATACAGCGTGACATTGGCATGCAGGAAACCGTCATCGTCGATCTGGCTGTCGCTTCCGATCACGCAGCCGGGACCTACGACAACGCGGTCGCCCAGCTTCACGCCGGATTCGACTACCGCATTGGGGCCGATGCAGACATCCTCACCCAGTACCGCATCGTCGGCCACCACGGCACTATGATGCACACCCGGGCGATGAGCGCCGACCAGGGGATCGAGCAACCTGGAGAGCTCGGCGTACCCCAGATAGGGATTGTCCAGCACCAGTGCGGGCACTGGACAGGCTTCTAGATGATCAGGATGCAGCAATACGGCAGCGGCACGTGTAAAGGGAAGGTCCTTGAGGTAGGCCCGGTTGGCGAGAAAGCTGACCTGGTCAGGCCCGGCATCCTTGAGCGTCGCCAGCCCTCGCACGCGCTGATCGCCATCGCCGTGCAGGCGCGCGCCCAGTTGGCTGGCGATCTCGGAAAGGCTTGGCTGGGTGCGTGATGATTTCATGAATGACCGTGATGCGGTAACGACAAAATTCGAGAAAGGAAGCGCTGGTCACGCGCTGTCAGGGCGTGTCCAGCAACCGAGTCACCTCGGCGGTCAGGTCGGGCAGATCGCGGCTGCTGTGCAGCACGCCATCCGGCGTGACCAGCACGTCCACATCGTGGCGATCAATGACCTGCGCCACCGCCTCGTCGACACGACCTTCAAGGCGACTTATCAAACGCTGTTCGGTTTCCTGGCGAGCGTTGAGGATATCACGCCTTAGCCGATCGAATCGCTGTCCCTTCTGTTGAAACTCCTGGACGCTGGCGGGATTCGGCTGCTGCCCTTGCTGGGCAAGCTCATCGGCCAACCCTTCCAGCTCCAGGCGAAGCACTTCAGCCTCTTGCTGCCACGGCCCCACCTGCTGCTGGAGGGACTGCATGGCACCTTGGGCCATGCGGGTGTCCAGCAGCGCTTGCTGCCAATCCAGCACCGCGACTCCCGAGGCCTGCGCCGCCTGCCATGGCAGGGCGGCACACGCCACGATGACTGCCAGGCAACGGCGCAGTCCACTCACTGACATCAGAACGTCTGACCGAGCGAGAACTGGAACACCTGGGTGTCATCCTCGTCCTTGTCATTGAGCGGTTCAGCGATACTGAAGGTTAGCGGCCCGACCGGCGTCAGCCAGGACACGCCGACACCCGCGCTGTAGCGAATATCACCGAACTCCACTCCAGAATCACACTTCTGGCGACCTTCGTCTTCAGACAGTACGTCATAGCACTCGGTCAGGAAGGTATTACCGGCATCAATAAACAGCGACGGCTGCACCGAACGCTTGTCTTCGACGAAAGGCATCGGGAAGATCAGTTCCATGCTGCCCTCGATCAGCACGTTACCGCCCAGCGTCTCGTCGTCACCGTCTTCACGCTCGGTCGTCAGCTGACCCAGGGTGTTGTCGGTGAAACCACGTACCGAGCCAAGACCACCGGCCAGAAAGTTCTCGTAGAACGGATAGGGGTCGCTCGAGTTGAGCGCGTCGGCGTAACCCACCTGTCCGCTGAACTTGAGTGACCAGGTTTCTTCCTCGTTGAACGGGAAGAACTGCTTGGCCTGGGCACGGGCCTTGTAGTACTCGGCGTCGCTGCCGGGCACACCCAGCTCCAGCGACAGGCGCTGGTAGTTACCGGCGGTGGGCATGATGCCCCGGTTCAGATCGTTTCGGGTCCAGCTACCGGTGACCGACAGGGTGTTGGCGTCATCACCTTCATCCAGCACGTAGCGCTTGATTTCCGACGGCGTGTCGTCATAGGTGTCGATCTCGAGCTTCTCGATGTTGGCGCCAAAGTTCATGCGCGTCAGCTCGTTGATCGGATAGCCGAAGTTGATGCCTGCCCCCAGCGCATCGGTGGAGTAGGTGGAGATATCGGAATCTTCGTAGTCGGTCGCGCGGTAGTAGAAGTTGTAGCCGCGAGAGATACCGTCAAGCGTCCAGTAGGGGTCAGTGAAACCAAAGTTGATGCTGGTGTAGGTATCACTCTTCTGGGCACCGATATTGACCCGATTGCCGCTACCCAGGAAGTTGTTCTGGGACAGCGAGGCGCCGTAGATGACGCCGGCACTCTGAGAGAAACCAAGGCTTGCCGAGAGCGAGCCAGAAGGCTGCTCTTCGACGTTGTAGGTGACATCGAGCTGGTCGCTTTCGCCCGGCACCGGCTCCGTCTGCACCTCGACCTGCTTGAAGAAGCCAAGACGTTCCAGGCGCTGACGCGATTGGGAAATGGCCTCGGTCGACGCCGGCGCGCTTTCCGCCTGGATCATCTCGCGGCGCAGCACCTCGTCCTTGGTCGTGGTGTTGCCGACAAACTGGATACGACGCACATAGGCGCGACGTCCGGGGGCGACCTGGAAGCTCAAGTCGACGGTTTCGCCGTCACTGCGTACTTCCGGGATGCCGTCGACCTCGGCGAAGGCAAAACCTTCTGCCCCAAGGCGCGAGCGCATGGCTTCAGAGGACGCAATGACCTTGCTGCGGGAGAACACGTCACCGGACTGGAACTGCAGCAGATCGCGGGCTTCTGCCTCGGCTACCTTCAGGTCGCCGACGAAGTTGATATCTCCGACGCGATAGCGGTTGCCTTCATCGACATTGATGGTGATGAAGATCCGGGACTTGTCAGGACTGATGGACACCTGGCTCGAGGTAATCTCGAAATTCACGTAACCGCGGTCGAGATAGTAGGAGCGCAGGCGCTCCAGGTCACCCGCCAGGGCTTCCCGGGAATATTCGTCGGCGGAGAACCAGCCAAAGAACAGGCCGGGATCATCCTCAAGCTCGAACTCATCAAGCAGGATATCGTCGGAAAAGGCCTCGTTGCCCACGATGTTGATCTGGCGAATCTTGGCAACGGCACCTTCATTGATATTGATATCGACGCGCACCCGGCCTTGGCCGACCGGCGTCACCTCAGTATCAATGCGGGCGCTGTAGCGGCCCTGGGACTGGTACAGCCCCTCCAGCTCACGCTTCATCTCGTCGATGGTCGACAGCTGCAGCACCTGGCCTTCACTGATCCCGGCCTGCTTCAGGCCGTTGCGCAGATCTTCATCGGTGATCTGTGAGTTGCCTTCGATATTGAGGGCGGAAATGGTCGGACGTTCCTCGACCTGGATGATCAGCACATCGCCCTCACGAGCAAGCTCGATATCTTCGAACAGCCCAGTGGCAAACAGCTGGCGCGCGGCGTCGGCCAGCTCGCGGTCATCCACCTGGTCGCGAGCGTTGACGGGAAACGCATTGAAGACGGATGCAGCGGAGACCCGTTGAAGGCCCTCCACACGAATGTCCGACACGGTAAAGGAATCCGCGTGCGCCACCTGGGCACAGGCGGTCAAGAGTGTCGCCAATCCGATGGTCTTGATTTTCATGCAGTCAATTCGCTCGCGTTGAGTCAGCGTACCTGTCCAGACAGGCACCTTATACATTTCTCCGCCTTACTGACAAGTTGACAGCGGCGTCTCAAAAAAGGGGCACCGTCTCCCGTCACTCGCCGCCACCACCCCTGGTGACGACTGCGGCGTCTCCCGACACTCGGGCCTTGCTGATGGTCTGTCGCCCTACCAGAGCCGCATCACATCAAAGTACAGGGCCATGATCATCAGCGTTCCGACCAGCGCTAGACCCACCTTCAGTCCGACCGCCTGGGTGCGCTCGGAGACAGGCCGTCCGCGCACCGCCTCGATCAAGTAATACAGCAGATGGCCACCGTCGAGCACCGGGATGGGCAACAGATTGAGCACCCCCAGGCTGATCGACAGGTACGCCATGAAGTTGACGAAGCTCTCCAGACCCGAGCGAGCCGTATCGCCCGCGATGCGCGCAATCGTGATCGGGCCCGACAGGTTGGTCGGTGAAATCAGGCCCACCAGCATCTTGCGCACCGCGTCGAAGGTCAACACTGTCATTTCGGCGGTGCGCGATGCAGCTTGCCCCACGGCCTCCAGAGGTCCGTAGCGGATATCTCGCTGATACTTCTGGGGCCAGTCTACCGGTGCAACGCCGGCACCGATATAGCCGATCTCGCTACCATCATCGAGACGGTTCCCGCGCGGGGTCAGGCTTAGCGTGACAGAGGCATCGCCTCGCTGCACGTCGAGCTCCATGGCCTCGCCGGGACGCGCCCGGACGCGCTGGACCAGGTCCGGCCAGTCCGCCACCGGCTCGCCATCAATCG
This sequence comes from Halomonas sp. DP5Y7-2, assembly GCF_019802025.1. Taxonomy (NCBI): domain Bacteria; kingdom Pseudomonadati; phylum Pseudomonadota; class Gammaproteobacteria; order Oceanospirillales; family Halomonadaceae; genus Halomonas; species Halomonas sp. DP5Y7-2. The sequence goes on from NZ_JAHVHY010000002.1 coordinate 211,842, forward strand.
CCACCACCCGGTCACCGGGCTGCAGCCCCGCCTGGACCGCTGGCTCGTTCTCGACCAGTTGGCCGATCACTGCCGGCATGTCCGGGCGCCACGGCCGGATACCCAGCGTTCCCAGCGGCTCCGGTGGGTCCTGCCCCACCAGCCAGTTGTCCACCTCGACCGGGTAGGTCCGGGCAACGCTGCTGCCCTCCGCCCGTGTCTCGATGGCCAGGCTGCCGCTGGCGCCAATGGCAGCCACCAGCTTCAAGTTGATGTCGTCCCAGGAGCGAACCGGCTCACCGCGGACGGCGGTGACTTCCATGCCCTGCTCCAGCCCCGCCTCGGCCGCCGGAGACTGCGGCGTCACCTCGCCCACTACCGGCACGACAGTCGTGGTACCCGCCACAAACAGCGCCCAATAGGCCACCAGCGCCAACAGGAAGTTGGCCAGCGGACCCGCTGCGACAATCGCAATACGCGCCCACACTGACTTGCGATTGAAGGCCTGATCCAGCTGGTCAGCCGGGACATTGCCCTCACGCTCGTCGAGCATCTTGACGTAGCCGCCCAATGGAATGGCGGCGATCGCGAACTCGGTGCCATGGCGGTCCACTCGCGACCACAAGGGCTTGCCGAAACCTACCGAGAAACGCAACACCTTCACGCCACAGCGGCGCGCCACCCAGAAGTGACCGAACTCATGGAAGGTGACCAACAGGCCGAGCACCACCAGCACGGCCAGAATGTTCTGAATCAGGCCCACCTACGTCTCCTTGGCAATGTCGCGTGCGTCGGCGCCAGCGCCGTCGTTGTTCCGGCAGCAGAGAATGAGAAAGGTTCCACTAAACAACGCATCAGCGGCGTGCCTCCAGCCAGGCCAGCGCATGACGCCGGGCCTGGCGGTCGGCGGCCAGCACCGCCTCCAGATCATCGGCGCGGCCATCAAAGTGGCCCTCCCTGACGTCCTGTACCAGCGCAGCAATGGCATTGAAGCTCAGGCGCCGATCCAGGAAGGCCTCCACCGCGATTTCGTTGGCGGCGTTGAGTACGGCAGGCTGCAGTCCCCCTTCCGCCATCGCCTCGCGAGCCAGACGCAGGCAGGGAAACGCCGTTTCGTCGGCCGGCTCGAAGTCCAGACGAGCCACCGCGAACAGATCCAGCGACTGCACACCGGCATCGATCCGCTCGGGCCACGCCAAGCCGTAGGCGATGGGCGTGCGCATATCCGGGTTGCCAAGCTGTGCCAGCACCGACCCATCGCTGTAAGCCGCCATGGAATGAATCACGCTCTGCGGGTGTACCACCACCTGAATCTGCTCGGGCCGAGCATCGAACAGCCAGCAGGCCTCGATCAGCTCGAGCCCCTTGTTCATCAGGGTGGCACTGTCTACGGAAATCTTGCGGCCCATCGACCAGTTGGGATGCGCACAGGCCTGGTCGGGGGTGACCTGGGCCAGCTGCTCGGAGGAGTAACCGCGAAAGGGACCGCCCGAAGCGGTCAGCAGCAGCTGGGTGACCCCATGCTGCGCCAACCCTCCACGGTGTTCACCGGGCAGACACTGAAAAATGGCATTGTGCTCGGAATCGATCGGCAACAGCGCCGCGCCGCTCTCCTCGACGGCCTGCATGAACAGCGCCCCCGACATGACCAACGCTTCCTTGTTGGCCAGCAGCACGCGCTTGCCCGCCCGCACCGCAGCCAGCGTCGGCAACAGTCCGGCGGCGCCCACGATGGCCGCCATGACCACCTCGGCTTCCGGCGCACTGGCGACCTCCGCCAATGCCTGATCACCGTGGCGTACCTCGGTGGCAAGGCCAGACTCCCGGAGCTTCAGTGCCAGCCAGTCGGCATCGGCTGCACCGCCCAGCACGGCCACCTCGGGATGGTGAGACAGGCACTGTTCCAGCAGCGCCTCGCGGGACCGGTGTGCCGTCAGGGCGTGGACGCGATAGCGGTCGGGATGCCGGGCGATGACGTCGAGGGTACTGGTGCCGATAGAGCCGGTGGCTCCCAGCACAGTCACCCCCTTTACTGCCTGTGCGTCAGAGCGCTTAGGATCTGTCATGACGCCACCAGCCAGGTAAAGAAAAGTGCGAAGACGGGAATCGCAGCCGTCAGGCTGTCGATGCGATCAAGCACGCCGCCATGCCCGGGCAACAGGGCACTCGAGTCCTTGATCCCGCGATGGCGCTTGAGCATGCTCTCGAGCAGATCCCCCAGCACCGAGATCAGGGTCACGGCCAGTGTCAGCAGCACCAGCGTGATGGCAGCGGACAGCGATAGCGCCTGCCACAGGGCAAACACCACCGCCAGACAGGCAGTGACGGCCATGCCACCGTATACGCCTTCCCAGGACTTGCCTGGGCTGACGCTGGGCGCCAGCTTGCGACGGCCAAAGGCGCGACCAACGAAGTAAGCACCGATATCGGCTCCCCACACCAGCAGCAGCACGAACAGTAGCCAGGCGGCGCCGCTCTCCCGCAGCAGGTTGAAGCCGACCCAGGTGGGCAGCAAAACCCAGCCGCCCATGGCCAGGCGCATGCAGGTCGACGACCACTGCGGCGTGCGCTCAGGATGCCCCAGCACCCACCACAGATTGATCGACCAGCCAACGGCGCCTATCACCAAGGGCCACAGGGCGTGAGACTGACCGGTTAGCCACATCACCAGCATGACCCCGGCCAGCGCCGCCGGGGCTAGCCAACGCCTCACTCCCCGATCCAGGCCTGCCAGGTTGGCCCACTCCCAGCCCGCCAGCACCACGATGGCGCCGGTGAACAGCGCGAAGGCGCCCCCTTCCAGTCCAAACAAGCCTGCCAGCGCCAACGGCGCCAGCCAGACCGCCGTAATGATTCGCTGTCTAAGCACCCTGGGCCTCTAGCTGTTCGTCAGTCATGCCGAAGCGGCGCTTGCGCTGGCAGAAGTCCTCCAGTGCGTCGTCGAAGGCCTCGCCATCGAAGTCGGGCCAGAGCACGGGCGTGAAGTACAGCTCCGCATAGGCCAGTTGCCACAGCAGGAAGTTGGAGATACGGCGCTCGCCGCTGGTACGAATGCACAGATCGACTGGCGCCGCGTCACTCAAGCACAGCTCCTGTGCCAGGGTGCCTTCGTCGATGGCATCCGCCTCGAGCTCACCCCGCGCGACGCGCTCGGCCAGCCGCCGCGCGCCGCTGGCGATGTCCCACTGACCGCCATAGTTGGCGGCGATGACCAGGCGCAATCCCTGATTGCCCTGCGTCAACCGCTCGGCATCTTCAATCCGCTTCTGGATCGCCGACGAGAACCCCGAGGTATCACCGATCACCGACAGACGGATATCGTGCTCGTGGAGCTTCTTGACCTCGCGCTTGAGCGCCATCAGGAACAGTTCCATCAGCGCGTTCACTTCAGCGGCGGGACGTTTCCAGTTCTCACTGGAGAAAGCAAACAGCGTCAGCGTCTCGATACGTCTCTCGGCGGCACGACGAATCACCGCTCTCACGGCTTCGACACCCGCGTGATGCCCGCGCACACCGGATAAACCGCGCGCCTTGGCCCAACGGTTGTTGCCATCCATGATCACGGCCACATGACGAGGCAGACTCGCAAAGGGCGGCAGCGGGCGAAGTTCGGGAGACGGCGTTGACTTCATGGGGTCTCGCATGACGTTTGAATCCAGCCTCACCGCATCCTGGCAGCAAGACAATCGGTTCATTTGTCGGCCATCGGCCAAGGCGATGGCCGACAAAGCAACCTCGGCCACTGGTCACATGCAACACGATAGCGCACGCCCAGTGCAGCGGCACCCCGGGCCTGCCGTCGCGGCAGCCCCGGAGCAGCGCCGGATCAGACCTGCATCAGGTCTTCTTCCTTGGCCGCCAAGGTCTTGTCGATTTCGGCGATGAAGCGATCGGTGATCTTCTGCACCTCATCCTCGCCCTGACGCTCTTCGTCCTCGGAAATTTCCTTGTCCTTGAGCAGCGCCTTGATGTCATTATTGGCATCACGACGGACGTTGCGGATCGCGACCCGCGCGTTCTCCGCTTCCTGACGCGCCTGCTTGATGTAGCCCTTGCGCGTCTCCTCGGTGAGCATCGGCATCGGCACGCGGATCACGTTGCCGGCGGACGCCGGATTGAGGCCGAGGTCAGAGGTCATGATCGCCTTCTCGACCTTGGGCACCATGCTTTGCTCCCAGGGCACGACGGTCAGCGTGCGGGCATCTTCGACGTTGACCGACGCCACCTGGTTCAGCGGCATCATGGAGCCGTAGTATTCGACCTGGACGGCATCCAGAATACTGGGATGCGCGCGGCCGGTGCGAATCTTGTTCAGGTTATGATGCAGCGACTCGATGGTCTTCTGCATTCTCGTTTCTGTGTCTTTCTTGATGTCGTTGATCACGATCTCACCCTCTGTCGATCAGCGTGCCTTCCTTGCCACCCACTACCAGGTTGAGCAGGGCGCCAGGCTTGTTCATGTTGAAGACCCGAACCGGCATGTCATGGTCACGCACCAGACAAATCGCGGTCAAATCCATCACCCCGAGCTTCTGTTCGAGGGCGTCGTCATAGGACAGTTGGTCATACTTGACGGCATCGTCGAACTTGACCGGATCCTTGTCGTAGACACCATCTACCTTGGTTGCCTTGACCACCACGTCGGCATCGATCTCGATGCCGCGCAGACACGCAGCGGAATCGGTGGTAAAGAACGGGTTACCGGTACCGGCGGAGAACAGCACGACATCGCCGGACGTCAGGTAACGAATCGCCGTGCGTCGGTCGTAGTGCTCCACTACCCCACTCATGGGAATCGCCGACATGACCCGCGAGCGGATGTTGGAACGCTCAAGCGCATCGCGCATGGCCAGGGCGTTCATCACCGTCGCCAGCATGCCCATGTGGTCACCGGTGACACGCTCCATACCGGCTTCATGCAGGGCGGCACCACGGAACAGGTTGCCACCGCCGATCACGATGCCTACCTGGACGCCGATGCCTACCAGCTGCCCAATCTCGAGGGCCATGCGATCAAGCACCTTGGGATCGATCCCGAACTCGGCATCCCCGGTCAACGCCTCGCCTGACAGCTTCAGCAGGATGCGCTTGTACTTCGACACATCGGCACGGGGCTTGTCGAGCTTGGACTGGGGGGAAGAATCGGCGCTACTCATGGCATTTCTCCACTGGGGACTGGATGGGTCGAGTGACGGTCGGTCAGGCCGTACGCTCACCGCTGACGCATACACGAAGGCGTGCGCTTTCGCGCACGCCATCTTTACACTGTGCTAGCACAGTATGGAACCTTGGGCCTCGGGAAACACATCCCTTTAGCTACGCTTGGCCTGTTCCATGACTTCCTTGGCGAAGTCGACCTCTTCCTTCTCGATGCCCTCGCCCACTTCGAAGCGAGTGAAGCCGATCACTTCACCACCGGCGGCCTTGACGAACTCGGCCACGCTCTGGTTCGGATCCTTGACGAAGGGCTGCTCGGTCAGGCTGTTCTCGGCCAGGTACTTCTTCAGGCGGCCCTGCACCATCTTCTCGGCGATCTGCTCGGGCTTGCCCGCCATATCCGGCTGCGCCAGGATGATGGCCTTCTCCTGGTCGAGCGCTTCCTGAGGCATGTCCTCAGGACGAGCAACGGCCGGGTTGATCGCAGCCACGTGCATGGACACGTCCTTGGCGGCTTCCTGAGTGCCACCCTTGAGCTCGGTCAGCACGCCGATGCGGCCACCGTGCACATAGGCACCCACCAGGTTGCCGTCAGCCGCATCGACGACCACAGCGCGACGCACGCCGATGTTCTCGCCGATTTTCTGGACCAGCTGCTCACGAGCAGTTTCCAGCTCGCCAGCGGTCACAGCGGCGACGTCTTCGCTCTTGGCAGCGAAGAAGGTATCCGCCACCTTGTCGGCAAACGCCTTGAAGTTGTCGTCACGAGCAACGAAGTCGGTCTCGGAGTTGATCTCGACCATCACGCCGTAGCTGCCGTCCTCGGACACGCGAGTCACGACAACGCCTTCAGCAGCGGTACGACCCGCTTTCTTGGCGGCCTTGAGACCAGAGTTCTTGCGCAGATCCTCAATGGCCTGCTCGATGTCACCGCCGGCTTCGGTGAGTGCCTTCTTGCACTCCATCATGCCGAGCCCGGTACGCTCGCGCAGTTCCTTGACCTGGGAGGCGCTGATAGCTGCCATGGTATTCACCTCTAAATGGTTCGACCTGGGTGTCGGAGAGGCCCTCGGCTTGACCGCGGGCCAGAGTAGAGAAAAGGGGGCCTCGGCCCCCTTTGCGCCTGTCCGGCGTGGATCGCTTGCGCGATCAGCTGGCCCAGGCGGGCCGAAGCTTACTCGGCAGCAGCGGCGGCATCGCCTTCGCTGTCGGTCACTTCGACGAACTCATCGGGGCGACCTTCCTTTGCACGACCGCAGGCATCGGCGATGGCCTTGACGTAGATCTGGATGGCGCGGATGGAGTCATCGTTGCCCGGGATCACGTAGTCGACGCCGTCCGGATCGGAGTTGGTGTCAACCACGCCGATGACCGGGATGCCCAGCTTGTTCGCTTCGTTGATAGCGATACGCTCGTGGTCGACGTCGATCACGAAAAGTGCGTCCGGCAGGCCGCCCATTTCCTTGATACCGCCGATGGAGCGCTCGAGCTTCTCTTGCTCGCGAGTCGCCATCAGGACTTCTTTCTTGGTCAGCTTCTCGAAAGTACCATCTTCGTGCATGGTCTCGAGTTCGCGCAGACGCTTGATGGACTGACGAATGGTCTTGTAGTTCGTCAGCATGCCGCCGAGCCAGCGGTGGTTGACGAACGGCTGACCAACGCGGTTGGCTTCTTCCTTGATGATCTTGCTCGCGCTACGCTTGGTACCGACGAACATGATCTTGTTGTTGGCAGAGGCCATCTTCTCGACCACATCGATCGCCTCGTTGAGCGCCGGAAGGGTATGCTCGAGGTTGATGATGTGAATCTTGTTACGAGCGCCGAAGATGAACTTGCCCATCTTCGGGTTCCAGTAACGTGTCTGGTGACCGAAGTGTGCGCCTGCCTTGAGCAGGTCACGCATATTGACGTGTGCCATGGATGACTCCTGAAAAATCGGGTTAGGCCTCCATGCACCCCATGGATCCGACCAGAGGTTTCCCTCAGGCACCCGGGACCATGTGTCGGTGCATGTGTGTTTTCAAGGCTCGAGGCTTCCACTGTGAAAGCCTCTTCTGTTTGCCGCCTTCCCGTAACGCGCCGCCTGGCGAGGGCGTCGCAGGCAGGGAGCGAAGGATCGTAACCCTTCCTTATCTCACCCGCTCCGTGATCGACACACCCATGCAGGGAACGGCGATTGCAGGAAAGCGCGCAGCTTTATACCATGGATGACTTTCGAATTGAAGTCGCCCAGCGTCTCGCGCGCTCGACGCCGCCGCATCGACACCCGCATACGGCCATTCTGCGCTGTGTCAGCCGCAGCCTCCTGCCCCATGGCGACCCCACACAGATCGAGATTCCATGAACGTACCCATCAAGACGCCCGACGAAATCGAAAAAATGCGCGAAGCCGGCCGCCAGGCGGCCAGCGTGCTGGAGATGATCACCCCTCACGTCGTCGCTGGTGTCAGCACCGGCCACCTGGACAAGCTGTGCCACGACTACATCGTCAATGAGCTCGGCTCGACCCCTGCCCCGCTCAACTATCATGGCTTTCCCAAGTCCATCTGCACCTCGATCAACCACGTGGTCTGCCACGGCATCCCCGACGACAGCAAGAAGCTGAAGAAGGGCGACATCATGAACATGGACATCACCGTGAAGACTGCCGATGGCTATCACGGCGACTCCAGCGTCATGTTCATCATCGGTGACACCATTCAGGGCGAGCGCCTGTGTCGCGTCACCCAGGAGTGCCTGTACCGCAGCATGGCGCTGGTACGCCCCGGGGTGCGGCTGTCCGAGCTCGCCCGCGCCATTGAAAGCCATGCCCAGGCCAACGGCTACTCCGTCGTTCGGGATTTCTGCGGCCACGGCATCGGCGCCGGCTTTCATGAGGATCCCCAGGTACTGCACTACGATGGCTACGCCCCGGAAGCCGACATCGAACTGGCGGCCGGCATGTGCTTTACCATCGAGCCAATGATCAACGTCGGCGACCATCGCACCAAGGTGCTGCGCGATGGCTGGACGGCGGTCACCAAGGACAAGGGACTGACTGCCCAGTGGGAGCACACCCTGCTGGTGACCGAGACCGGGGTCGAGGTGCTGACCGCTCGCTCGGATGAAGACCTGTCCTTCCTCGAGCGCTGAGAGCCCATGCTGCTGCACCACTACCGCTTCGCACCGGAATTCGAGCTGTTCGACGTCGACGACTTTGCTCGCCAGCTCGACGGCCAACGTTCTCCCATCGCTCCGTTCAAGGGGGCGCTAAAGGAGATTCAGGCCCGTCTCGATGAGCGCTTCCTGGGAGGCGCAGACATCCGTGACCTGGTACGCGGGCGGGCCTGGTGCCTCGACCAGCTGCTGGCCCTGGCCTGGTCACGCCAGACGGGACTGGACGACGGGGTTGCCCTGCTCGCCGTGGGCGGCTACGGCCGCGGCGAACTGCATCCGCATTCCGATATCGACCTGATGTTCCTGCTGAAAGACGATGACGACACCCCTTATCGGGAAGCGTTGACCTCGTTTATCACCTTTCTGTGGGACATCGGCCTGGAAATCGGCCATAGCGTGCGCTCCCTCAACGACTGCGCGCGCGAGGCCGAAGCCGACGTCACCGTCATCACCAACCTGCTGGAATCTCGCACCATTGCAGGGCGGGAGGCGCTGCGCCAGGCCATGCGTGAGCGGCTGGCGGCGGAGCACATGTGGCCGGCGGATCGCTTCTTCGAAGCCAAGTGGCAGGAACAGATCGCTCGCCACTATCGTTTCAACAACTCCGAGTATCATCTGGAACCGAACATCAAGAGCTCACCCGGTGGGCTTCGCGATATCCAGATGATCGGCTGGGTCGCCAAGCGCCATTTCGATACCGAGTCCTACGAGGATGTGGTGGCCAAAGGCTTCATGAATGACGCCGAACACCGCATCCTGAGCCAGGGCCAGGCGTTCCTGTGGCAGGTTCGCTACGCCCTGCACATGCTCACCGGGCGCGCCGAAGACCGCCTGCTGTTTGATCATCAGAACACCATCGCCGAGCTGTTTGGCTATCGCGACAACCCTGAGCGTCTGGCGGTAGAGCAGTTCATGAAGCGCTATTACCGTCATGTCACCGCCCTGGCTGGGCTCAATGACATGCTGCTGCAGCACTTCGACGAGCAGATCCTGCGCCCCGACGAGCCGATTGCGGTCACCCCGCTCAACGAGCGCTTTGAAGTCGCCGGTGGCTACATCCAGGTACGCTCGCGCACCCTGTTTCGGGACCAGCCCTCGGCCCTGCTCGAGCTGTTCTACCTGATGGCAGAACATCCTGAAATTGAGGGCGTGCGCGCCGATACCATTCGCCTGATCCGCGACCATCGACACCTGATGGACGATCGCTACCGCGATGACCCTCGCCACCAGGCGCTGTTCATGGCGCTGTTGCGCTCTTCCGGCAATGTCGCACGCCAGCTCCGTCGCATGAACCGCTATGGCGTACTGGGCAAGTATCTGCCGGCCTTTGGCCAGGCGGTCGGCCTGATGCAGCACGACCTGTTCCACATCTACACGGTAGATGCCCATACTCTGCGCCTGCTGAAATGCCTGCATGGATTTCGCAAGCCGGAGTCCAAGAAGGAATTTCCCGTCGCGGCCACCCTGATCCACCAGGTGCCGAAGATGGACATCCTGTGGATTGCCGGACTGTTTCACGACATCGGCAAGGGCCGCGGCGGTGACCATTCGCTGATCGGAGCGCGCGAGGTCGAGGTCTTCGCTGAGCGACACGGACTCAGCCAGCGCGACACCCGCCTGGTCAGCTGGCTGGTGGAGCATCACCTGCTGATGTCGATGGTGGCCCAGAAGCGGGACATCACCGACCCCGAAGTGATACGCGACTTCGCCGCCACGGTGGTCGATGAGACGCGCCTGGACTACCTGTACATTCTCACCGTCGCCGATATCACCGCCACCAATCCGACGCTGTGGAATGGCTGGCGCGCGTCGCTGATGCGCCAACTGCACGCCGAAACACGGCGCGCCTTGCGTCGCGGACTCGAGAACCCGCTGGAGCGTGACGACTGGGTGCGCGAAACCCGTGAAGAAGCCCACTCGCTACTGGCGACCATCGGCGCCGACATGGCGCGGGTAGATGCCCTGTGGCGCTCTCTGGGAGAAGACTTCTTTCTGCAGTACGCGCCGAGCGAAGTGGTCTGGCAGACCCAGGGCATGCTCGATCACGCCGGCAGCGACATGCCGCTGATCCTGATCAATGCCCCCACCGACGACATGCCCGAGGGCGGCACCAAGGTGTTCATCCATACCCGCTCCGTGGATGACCTGTTCGCCGCCACCGCCGCGGCAATGGAGCAGCTTGGTCTGTCGATCCACGACGCCCGCATCGCCACCTCGCTCAATGATTGGACGCTGAATACCTTCATCGTGCTCGACGATCACGACCAGCCGATTCGCGACGCCGTGCGCCTGGAGGAGATTCGCCGCCATCTGGTCGAGGAACTGGATGATCCGGACGACTACCCCACCATCGTGACGCGCCATACACCGCGCCAGCTCAAGCATTTCAAGGTCGCCACCCAGGTCGCCATTGAACAGGACCCCAACGGCGAACGCACCTTGCTGGAGCTTACTGCCCCTGACCGTCCAGGCCTGCTGGCCCGGGTCGGCAGCATCTTCATGGAGCAGGGCATCACACTGTCGGCGGCCAAGATCGCGACCCTGGGCGAGCGCGTCGAAGACGTGTTCTACGTCACCGACCGCGCCGGCCTCCCGATCACCGACCCGCAGCGCCAGCAGGCGCTGCGCGAGCGACTGATCGAAGTGCTCAGCGTGTAACGACGGGGAGCCGTCGGCGCCCGTGCATTTGAGGCGGGCCCGACGCTTCCCTATAATCGCCGACAGCCCCATTCCCGCGATGACAACGACGCCCCAAGGGCGCGCCAGGACCTCATGAACCCTGATCTCGATGCCTTGCAACCGTATCCCTTCGAGCGCCTGGCGGCGCTGAAGGCCGACCTGACGCCACCGGCGCACCTAAACCACAGGCCGCTGACCATCGGCGAACCCCAGCATCCGCCCTACCAGGCGGCACTGGACGCCCTGGTGCGCTATCAGGGGGAATTCGCGCGCTACCCCGCGATCGCTGGTCTGCCACCATTGCGCCAGGCCATCGCCGCCTGGGCCAGCCGCCGCTTTGCTCTGCAAGGCCTGGATGCCGAGCGCCAGGTATTACCGGTCAATGGCACGCGGGAAGCCATCTTCGCCTTCGTCCAGGCCTGCCTGGACCGCTCACGTCCGGCGCGTGTGGTGGTGCCCAACCCGTTCTACCAGATCTATGAAGGCGCCACCTTGCTGGCCGGCGGCCAGCCGCTCTATCTGGACTGCCGTGCTGACAACGGCTTCCGGCCAGACCTGTCCGCCATCGATGCCGACACATGGCGCGACGTTCAAATGGTGTTCATCTGCTCACCGGGCAACCCCACCGGCGCCGTAACGCCCCTCGAGGATTTTCAGCAGCTGATCCGCCTGGCCGACGAACACGATTTCATCATCGCCTCGGACGAGTGCTACTCGGAGCTGTATCTGGACGAACAGGCGCCACCTCCGGGCCTGCTCGAAGCTGCCGCCGCCATGGGGCGCCACGACTATCAACGTTGCCTGGTCTTCCACTCCCTGTCGAAGCGCTCGAACTTGCCGGGACTGCGTTCGGGTTTCGTTGCCGGTGATGCCGATCTGATCGCTCGCTTCCGTCGCTACCGCACCTACCACGGCTGCGCCATGGCCCTGCCGATTCAGCATGCGTCCATCGCCGCCTGGGCCGACGAAACCCACGTGCGCGACAATCGCGACGCCTATCGCGCCAAGTTCGCGGCAGTCACGGAGATTCTCTCGTCGGTGGTCGACTTTCCTACTCCGGAAGCCAGCTTTTATCTGTGGCCAGCAGTGCCCGACGGTGACGATGAGGCACTGACCCGGCGCCTGTATGCTGAAGCGCATGTCAGCGTGCTACCCGGCAGCTATATGGGCCGGATCGGTGCCGATGGCAGCAATCCCGGCAGTGGGCGCCTGCGCCTGGCTCTGGTCGATGAGCTCACCGCCACCTGCGAGGCAGCAGAACGCATTCGACACCTGCTGGCCAGCGGCTGACGTCGCTGCCACCACGACGCCCCACTTCGAGGACAGGCCATGCTGACGCTCTATGTGATCAAGAACTGCGACACCTGCCGCAAGGCGCAAAAGGCACTGGACGCAAGCGGACACCCCTACCAGGTGCATGATCTGCGCGCTGACGGTGTCTCTGCCGCCCTGCTCGAGCACTTTCTCGAGTCGGTTGCCGTCAAGACGCTGCTCAATACCCGCAGCACTACCTGGCGCCAGCTGCCCGACGACGACAAGCAGGACGTCGACGCCAACAAGGCCCGCGAGCTGATGCTGGCCAACCCGACACTGATCAAACGCCCGCTGCTCGACAAGGGTGATGACATCCTGGTCGGCTATCGCGACGGCGATTACGACGCTCTCTAACCCCGATTGAACACGTTCACTTTAAAGGACATACGGCATGCACAGCTTTGCACTTGGTATCGGCACTCAGAACACCCAGGGCGACTGGCTCGAGGTCTACTATCCGGCCCCCCTGCTGACCCCTGACGCCAGCCTGGTCGAGGCCGCAGCCAAGGTCCTCGATGCGCCCAAGGGCACCGCCGTGGTCAGCTTCCTGCCCGAGCACTGCCAGGCACTGGCTGATGCCCTGCGCGACGCAGGTCATCCAGAACAGGCCGACCTGGCCGCCAGCCTTGCTGCCAGCCAGCGCCCGCTGGTCGCGACCTTCATTGACCAGGACCTGCCTCCGCAGTCGGCCCCCGAGGTCTATCTGAAGCTGCACCTGCTGTCCCACCGTCTGGTCAAGCCGCACCAGCTCGACCTCACCGGCATGTTCGGTCTGCTGCGCAACATTGCCTGGACCAGCGAAGGTGCGATCGACGTCATCGAGCTGCCGGCGCGCCGCCTCAAGGCCCGCCTGGAAGGCCGCACCCTGTCGGTGGACTGCGTCGACAAGTTCCCCAAGATGACCGACTACGTGGTACCCGGCGGCGTGCGTATCGCCGATACCGCGCGGGTACGTCTGGGCGCCTACCTGGGCGAGGGCACCACCGTCATGCACGAAGGTTTCGTCAACTTCAATGCCGGTACCGAGGGCCCCGGCATGATCGAAGGACGCATCTCTGCTGGCGTGATGGTTGGCAAGGGTTCCGACCTGGGTGGCGGCTGCTCGACCATGGGCACCCTTTCCGGCGGCGGCAACATCATCATCTCCGTGGGTGAGGGCTGCCTGATCGGCGCCAACGCCGGTATCGGCATCCCTCTGGGCGATCGCTGCACCGTGGAGGCAGGCCTCTACATCACCGCGGGCGCCAAGGTCACCCTGCTCGACGACCAGAACCAGGAAGTTCGCACCCTGGCAGCCCGTGAGCTGGCGGGTCAGAGCGACCTGCTCTTGCGCCGCAACTCGACCAACGGCCGCATCGAGTGCCTGACCAACAAGAGCGCCATCGCCCTGAACGAAGCGCTGCACGCCCACAATTGATCCTGAGTGCGGCGGCCCCGGCCGCCGCCCCTCACCGAGACCGCCATGCCGACTACCGATCTTCCCGCCCCGACCGGCGCAACTGCGCCGTCCGAGACGCTTTCGCCCACCCTGGAGCTTGCCCTCGAGCTGCTGCGTCGTCCATCGGTGACACCGGACGACATGGGCTGCCAAACCCTGATGATCGAGCGCCTGGAGCGGCTTGGCTTCAACGTCGAAACGTTGCGCTTCGGCGACGTCGACAACTTCTGGGCGGTACATGGGCATCATGGCCCCGTCCTGGCCTTCGCTGGGCACACCGACGTTGTACCCACAGGCCCGGAGCACCAGTGGCAGACGCCTCCCTTCGCTCCTGAGATTGATGCCGACGGCATGCTCAGGGGGCGTGGAGCGGCTGACATGAAGGGCAGCCTGGCGGCAATGATCACAGCGGTGGAGCGGTTCATCCAGGAGCACCCCGATCATCCTGGGCGTATCGCCTTCTTGATCACCGCTGACGAGGAAGGACCGGCAGTGGACGGCACCCGTGCCGTCGTCGAATGCCTGCGCGAGCGCAACGAGCGTCTGGACTACTGTATCGTCGGCGAGCCGTCATCGACGGAGCGTCTGGGCGACGTCATCAAGAACGGGCGTCGCGGCTCGCTGGGTGGCGTTCTCACCGTGCGTGGCATCCAGGGACATGTGGCCTATCCGCATCTGGCGCGTAATCCGATCCACCAGATCGCTCCGGCTCTGGATGCGTTGGCCAACGAACACTGGGATTCGGGCAACGACTGCTTCCCTGCGACCAGCTTTCAGGTATCCAACCTGCGCGCCGGCACGGGAGCCACCAACGTCATTCCTGGCGAAGTGGAGGCCACCTTCAACTTCCGCTTCTCCACCGAGACGACCGACCAGGAGCTGCGTGATCGCACCGAAGCCATCCTGCGTGACTTCGACCTGGACTTCGATATTGACTGGACCTTGAACGGCCAACCCTTCCTGACCCGCGAAGGGGCCCTGGTCGATGCCGCCGTCGCTGGAGTACGTGATATCACCGGCATTACCCCGGTGCTGTCCACCTCCGGTGGCACCTCCGACGGCCGCTTCATTGCCACCCTGGGCACCCAGGTGGTCGAGCTTGGCCCGCTCAATGCCACCATCCATAAGGTGGATGAGCGTGTCCGCGCCGCCGATCTCGATGACCTCAGCCACGTCTATGAAGCCATCCTGACGCGGCTTTTCGCCAGCGCAACGAAGTGAGGTGATGATGGAGCGCTATCCCGATATCGAGATCTACCTGGGCGATTGCGACCCTGAGCGCATCAGTCGCTGGCTGGCAGAGACTATCGACGCTGCACCGCTGGTATCCCGCGGCAAGTTCAAGTGGAGCACTCAAGGGCAGCGCGAAGGCAGCGTGATCCCGGTGTTGCTGGTGGCCAAGGCGGCAGACGGTTTTGCCAGCCTGTGGCTCGACAGCGCCGACTCCCCTTGGGCTACTGACGCAGAGTTCGCCCGCGCGGCGGCCAAGGCGCTGGAGTGCGAGGTCCGCTGTTCCTTGGGCGGCTGGCAGCCTGGCGATGACCCTGACCGCTTCCTGCGGGTGCTGCCCGACGGCAGCGAAAGCGCCTTCGACTGGCCTGACTCCGGCCATTGAGGGACCGGCTCAAACGACGACGCCCCGCACATGGCGGGGCGTCTTCAGGGTAGCGACGATAGCGGAAAGGGGTCAGGTGATGACCGTTACATCGTCGGCTTGCAGCCCTCGCTCATTTTCGACCACGTAATAGCGGACCTTTTGGCCCTCGGCCAAGGTGCGATGTCCGCGACCGCGTATCGCCCGAAAATGCACGAACACATCGTCGCCACCATCACGTGTGATGAAGCCGTATCCCTTGTTGACGTTGAACCATTTGACCTCACCAATCTCGCGGTCGTCATCTTCGACATCAGCAAGATTGACCAGGCGCGGCGTCAGCGCATTAAGCGATAGGGTAGCCAGCAGCAACACGGCAAAGATGGCGCTGGCTGCAGCGACATAGCCGATCAGCAACGCCTCTTCACCGACAACCCCATGCAATGCCTCGACTGACACACCCGTGGCAAGACTCACCGCCAGGGCAATCAGCAGCGGCGCAGGAGCGGCCAGCAGCACACTGATCACACAACAACGAAAGAAAACCCTTTTATTCATGGACGTAAAAAACTCTCTTGGCATGATGAAGATAGATGGAAAGACCATGGGATCATCGTCTATGCCAATGACACAGGCGAGACCCTTCCGCCACGACTTCTTGGAAAAAGCCCAAGGCAGGCAGCAGACACGATGAACAGTGACACACCGCAACATGAGTCTATCACGGGTATTGACAAGCCGTCCGCCGATCTAGCAAAGCGTGTCGAAGATTTGGAGAGCCGGCTGGCCTATCAAGAACACTGGCTCGACAGCCTGGATGCGACCATCGCCTCCCAAGAGCGCCGAATGATGGAGCTGGAGCGCATCAACCGCCTGATGCAGCAGCGTTTGCGCGAACTGTCAGCGGATAATGAACGTGACCTTGGTGATGCTCCCGGCCCCGAGGACGAGCTTCCCCCCCACTACTGAAGCCCCCACCTCATAGATAAAAAAACACCGCCAGACGGATGCCTGGCGGTGCTGCTGTCAACGGCCTGACGGGGCGTCAGGCCGCTAGCGCTATGACTTTACACGAGACCGTCCAGATATCGCTCCACGTCCAACGCCGCCATGCAGCCGCTTCCGGCTGAGCTGACCTTGTGAAAAGGCGCCGGGCGATCACCTCAGACGAGGCTGTCCAGATACCGCTCTACATCCAACGCCGCCATGCAGCCGCTTCCGGCTGAGCTGACCTTGTGAAAAGGCGCCGAGCGATCACCTCAGACGAGGCTGTCCAGGTACCGCTCTACATCCAGCGCCGCCATGCAGCCGCTTCCGGCTGAGGTAATCGCTTGGCGATAGACATGGTCCATCACATCACCAGCGGCAAACACCCCAGCCACACTGGTCGCCGTGGCGTTACCTTCAAGGCCGGACTTGACCTTGATGTAGCCTCCGGCCATATCCAGCTGACCTTCAAAGATCGCGGTGTTCGGGCTGTGGCCGATCGCGATGAACACCCCAGGGGCGCTGATGTCGCGGGTTGCGCCGGTCTCGACGGACTTGAGTCGGGCACCGGTCACGCCGGTGTTGTCACCCAGCACTTCATCCAGCGTATGGTTCCATACCAGCTCGACATTGCCGTTCTCAGCCTTTTCAAACAGCTTGTCCTGCAGAATCTTTTCCGCCCGCAGGCTATCGCGACGATGCACCAGGGTAACCTTGGAAGCGATGTTGGACAGGTACAGCGCTTCCTCCACCGCGGTATTGCCTCCGCCGACGACGACCACTTCCTGATTGCGATAGAAGAAACCGTCGCAGGTGGCACAGGCAGACACGCCCTGTCCCATGAACTGCTGCTCGGAGGGCAGTCCCAGATAGCGGGCGCTGGCCCCGGTGGCAATGATCAGGGCATCACAGGTGTAGGTACCGTTATCCCCCTTGAGCGTGAAGGGGCGCTGACGCAGTTCCACTTCATGGATATGGTCAAACAGCACTTCCGTATCGAAGCGCTCAGCGTGACGACGCATCCGCTCCATCAGCTCGGGACCCTGTACACCAGCATCATCACCAGGCCAGTTGTCCACGTCGGTGGTGGTGGTCAGCTGCCCACCCGTCTGCATGCCGGTGATCAGCAGCGGCTTCAGGTTGGCCCTGGCAGCGTATACTGCGGCACTGTAGCCGGCCGGGCCGGAGCCCAGAATAATCAGACGTTCGTGGCGCGCTTCACTCATGGCTACCTCACTGGACCAGATGGCTGCAACGTCCAGAGAGAACGTGCAGCAAATTCAGAAAATGATTCGGCAGATTCGCCGCTGGTGACGTCGTCGTGCAGTCATCGAGGAGCTGCGTTCATCACCATGGGCCAAGCTGCGTCTTCTTCACCCTGCCTGCGGCCGACGGGGCGGGCTCGCCGCCCCGTCCACCACTGGCGCCAATCTACCCGAGACTGGCCCCAGCCATACCTTTACAGTGCGCTGGAGTGCGCGCCCAGGTACTTGGCAACACCTTCTGCGGTGTCCTTCATGCCTTCCTGGCCTTCTTCCCAGCCAGCGGGGCACACTTCGCCATGCTTCTGGTGATGCTGCAGCGCCTTGACCATGCGCAGCATCTCGTCAACGTTACGGCCCAGCGGCAGGTTGTTCACCACCTGGTGCTGTACCACGCCGTCTTCGTCGATCAGGAAAGAGGCACGCATGGCAACGCCGGCGTCCGGGTGCTCGATGCCGTAGGCCTGGGTGATCTCGTGCTTGACGTCGGCCACGATCGGGAAACCGACTTCACCGATGCCGCCGGCGTCGGGGCTGGTCTTGCGCCAGGCGTAGTGGGTGAACTGGGAGTCGATGGAGACACCGATCACCTCGACGCCCAGGTCCTTGAACTGCGCCAGACGGTTGTCGTGGGCGATGATCTCGGAGGGGCACACAAAGGTGAAGTCCAGCGGCCAGAAGAACAGCACGCGCAGCTTGCCGTTGCTGTCGGACAGCTTGAAGTTGTCGACGATCTCACCGCTGCCGGTTACGGCAGCAGCTTCAAAATCGGGAGCTTGACGTCCTACCAGTACGCTCATGAAAGTCTCCTTGGGGATTGAAGCGTGATAAGGGAAGCTATCTTTGTTCCCAGCAAGGCGTACAAGACAAGGGCATACCCTAGGCGAGCACGTCCTGCTGGGCCAATCGACCAGCATCACTGGTCCGATAGAGGCTCGCTATTGTCACCTGCCGAGGATGACGCCGCAATGACCCTGTCATTGCTCGGCGGTAACGCGCCTCGCGGCCGCCACTGGCCGGCCACCGCTCAAGCGCTTAGATGACCTCGTCATCGTCTCCGGCCACCACGGAGAGGATCTCTTCCGTCACCGGGTCCACCTCGATACGAAAATGAATGGGTGCGCAGCACTGAGAGCAGTCCTCCCAGGTTTCGTGGCTGCCCTGGGACGTGTCCACCAACACCTCGATGGTGGCATCGCAGTAGGGACAGTCGAGCGTCCACTCAGGCAATGTCGATTCATGCATGCCACGCCTCCGTGGTTGGCCAAGGCCTGTCGAAGGACCCACCATGGGGTTGGCCGACGCTGCTTTCAAGGCCCGATCCGGCACCCGATTTCATCACCATGGTTGAATAACGCAACTATGATGACCAAGTACTACTAAGGGATCTGCCGCAAGACCTCGCCGATCCCCGCGAACCTGGACCGTTCGACTCAATGCCTCAGGAGGAAAGCATGAGCAGTGATTCCCTACCGGATACTCGCCAGACCCTCGACGTTGGCGGGACGCAGTACGATTACTACAGCCTCGCCCAGGCCGCAGACGCCCTGGGGGATATCCAGCGCCTGCCGATGACCCTCAAGGTGCTGCTGGAAAACCAGCTGCGCTTTGCTGACGACGAGAGCGTGTCCAAGGAAGACCTGCAGGCCTTGGTCGACTGGCAGAAGGAAGGCCGCTCCGACCGTGAGATCGGCTACCGCCCGGCGCGGGTACTGATGCAGGACTTCACCGGGGTTCCGGGGGTGGTCGACCTGGCGTCCATGCGCGCTGCCGTGGAAACACTCGGGGAAGAGCCTTCACGGATCAATCCGCTGTCACCGGTCGATCTGGTGATTGACCACTCCGTCATGGTCGACAAGTACGGCGACCCATCCGCCTTCAAGGACAATGTGGCGCTGGAGATGGATCGCAACCGTGAGCGTTACGAGTTCCTGCGCTGGGGGCAGGATGCCTTCGACAACTTCCGCGTCGTTCCTCCGGGAACCGGCATCTGTCACCAGGTCAACCTGGAGTACCTGGGCAAGACGGTGTGGACGCGGGATGACAATGGCAAGACCCTGGCCTACCCCGATACGCTGGTCGGCACCGACTCCCACACCACCATGATCAACGGCCTGGGCGTGCTGGGCTGGGGCGTCGGCGGTATCGAGGCAGAGGCGGCCATGCTGGGACAGCCCGTCTCCATGCTGATCCCCGAAGTCATCGGCTTCAAGCTGACCGGCAAGTTGCGTGAAGGCATTACCGCCACCGACCTGGTACTGACCGTCACCGAAATGCTGCGCAAGAAGGGAGTGGTCGGCAAGTTCGTCGAATTCTACGGTGACGGCCTCAAGGACCTGCCGCTGGCTGACCGCGCCACCATCGCCAACATGGCCCCCGAGTACGGCGCGACCTGCGGCTTCTTCCCGGTGGACGATGAGACGCTGAACTACATGCGCCTGTCGGGCCGTGACGAGGCACAGATTGCGCTGGTCGAGGCCTATTGCAAGCAGCAGGGTCTGTGGCGAGAGCCGGGCCACGAGCCGATTTTCACCGATACCCTGGCGCTGGACATGGGCGACGTCGAAGCCAGCCTGGCCGGCCCCAAGCGCCCACAGGACCGGGTTGCCTTGAGCCAGCTCGCGCAGACCTTCGAAAAGCTGATGGCCGACGAGGGGACGCCATCGTCCGATAGCCGCAATGACAAGCTGGGCTCTGAGGGTGGCCAGACCGCCGTCGGTGTCGAGCGCAGCTATCGCCATTCCAGCAGCCAGGACGTCAACTACAAGGGCAAGGATTTCAGCCTTGACCCAGGCGCCGTGGTGATTGCCGCCATTACTTCCTGCACCAACACCTCCAACCCCAGCGTGATGATGGCCGCCGGCCTGCTGGCCCGCAAGGCCAAGCAAAAGGGCCTGACCACCAAGCCCTGGGTCAAGACGTCGCTGGCCCCCGGTTCCAAGGTGGTGACCGACTACCTGGCCGCAGCCGGGTTGCAGGATGATCTCAACGAGCTGGGCTTCAACCTGGTCGGCTACGGCTGTACCACCTGCATCGGCAACTCCGGGCCGCTGCCGGAACCCATCGAAGAGGCGGTGAAGGACGGGGACTTGACCGTGGCCTCGGTGCTGTCCGGTAATCGCAACTTCGAGGGCCGGGTGCATCCGCTGGTGAAGACCAACTGGCTGGCATCACCGCCCCTGGTGGTGGCCTTTGCCCTGGCCGGCAATGTGCGCTGCAACCTGGACAAGGACCCCATCGGCGAGGATAGCCAAGGTGAGCCGGTCTACCTGAAGGACATCTGGCCATCCCAGGCCGAGGTGGCCGAGGCCGTCGAGAAGGTCAACACCGAGATGTTCCACAAGGAGTACGCGGAAGTCTTTGATGGCGACGAGGTGTGGAAAGCCATCAAGGTGCCGGAAAGCGAGGTCTACGAGTGGGACGACAACTCCACCTACATTCAGCACCCGCCCTTCTTTGAGGGCATGGGCAAGGAGCCGGCCAAGGTCGAGGACGTCAAGGACGCCCATATCCTGGCGATGCTTGGCGACAGTGTCACCACGGACCACATCTCCCCTGCCGGCGCCATCAAGCCCGACAGTCCGGCTGGCCGCTACCTGCAGGAAAACGGGGTCAAACCCGTCGACTTCAACTCCTACGGCTCTCGCCGGGGCAACCATGAAGTCATGATGCGCGGCACCTTCGCCAACGTGCGCATTCAAAACGAGATGCTCGATGGCGTGGTCGGCGGCGAGACTCGCCACGTGCCCAGTGGTGAGCAGATGGCGATCTACGATGCGGCCATGAAGTACCAGCAGGAAGGTACACCGCTGGTGGTGGTCGCCGGCAAGGAATATGGCACCGGGTCCTCCAGGGACTGGGCCGCCAAGGGGACCTTGCTGCTTGGGGTACGCGCAGTGCTGGCGGAATCCTACGAACGCATCCACCGCTCGAACCTGATCGGCATGGGCGTGGTGCCGCTGCAGTTCCCCGAAGGCGAGGACCGCAAGTCGCTGGGCATGACCGGTGACGAGACCGTGTCCATCGAGGGGCTGGATAGCCTGCGTCCCGGTGGCAAGGTCAAGGTGACCATCAAGAGCGACAAGGGCGAGAAGACCTTGGATGCGCTATGTCGTATCGACACCGCCAACGAGCTCGAGTACTACCGCCACGGCGGCATTCTGCACTACGTCCTGCGCAAGATGATCGGCGCCGCCTGATCAGCCAGCCAGGAGCCCTCGCTCCTGGTGTTATCGCCATAAAGACCCTGCTCCGGCAGGGTCTTTTTTGTCTGTGCCGCTAGCGGCAGGCTGGAAGCTGCAGCTAAAAACACAGAACCCTGCCGACCGGCAGGGTTCCTCGTGTGGTGTTGACGTGCGGGATGATTAGAAGGCGCGACGCCGATAGTCCCTGTAATTCGGACTCCAGCAGCTCTTCTCGATATCCCGACGCAACTTGGTGCCGTCACTTTTCAACGCCACCCCTTCATGCTGGGCCTGGGCCGCGACGTCGAAGGCGATGGACTTGGAGATCTCGCGGATACGCGACAGCGGCGGCAGCATGGCGCCCTCGCCTTCCTTGACGATCGGGGCTTCACGCGCCAGCGCACGGGAGGCGGCCATCAACATGGCGTCGGTGACCCTGCGGGCGCCGCTGGCCACCACTCCAAGGCCAATGCCTGGGAAAATGTAGGCATTGTTGCACTGGGCAATGGGAATGGTGCGGCCGTTGATCTCGACCGGGGCGAAAGGACTGCCGGTGGCGACCAGCGCATCACCGTTGGTCCACTCCAGCACGTCAGCGGGCACCGCTTCAGCACGGGAGGTCGGGTTCGACAACGGCATGATCAGCGGCATCTGGCAGTTGGCATGCATCGCCTTCACCACCTGTTCGGTGAAGATGCCCTTCTGTCCGCACACACCAAGCAGCACCGTCGGTTGCACCTGCTTGACCACCTCCAGCAGGTCCTGGCCGTTCCAACCTTCGACTGACTGTGCGGGGTGTGCCAGGCGCCGCTGGAAGTCTCTCAGCCAGGTCTGATCATCGGTGACCAGGCCCTCGCGATCGACCATGTAGACGCGCTCACGGGCCTGGGACTCGGTCAGCCCTTCGGCCATCATCGCCACGACCACCATCTCGGCAATCCCGCAGCCGGCAGAACCGGCACCCACGAAGACGACCCGCTGACGAGCCATGCCTTCGCCACGCGCCTGGCATGCTGCCATCAATGTCCCCACGCAGACCGCAGCGGTGCCCTGGACATCGTCATTGAAGCAGCACATCTCGTCGCGATAACGCTCCAGCAACGGCATGGCGTTGGCCTGGGCAAAATCCTCGAACTGCAGCAATACCTTGGGCCAACGACGCTTCACCGCCTGCATGAAGGTCTCGATGAACTCGTCGTACTCTTCCTGGCTGATGCGCGGATGACGCCAGCCCATATAGCGGGGGTCATCCAGCAGCTGCTGGTTGTTGGTCCCTACGTCCAGCATGATCGG
The DNA here is from genome assembly GCF_019802025.1 of Halomonas sp. DP5Y7-2. Taxonomy (NCBI): domain Bacteria; kingdom Pseudomonadati; phylum Pseudomonadota; class Gammaproteobacteria; order Oceanospirillales; family Halomonadaceae; genus Halomonas; species Halomonas sp. DP5Y7-2. The sequence goes on from NZ_JAHVHY010000002.1 coordinate 234,885, forward strand.
CAGGGTATTGGCGGGGCTGATGCCGCCACAGGCGGTGTACAGCGACAGCTTGCCGATGGGAATGCCCATGCCGCCGATGCCCTGATCCCCCAGGCCCAGGATGCGCTCGCCGTCGGTGACCACGATCACCTTGACGTTATCCTTGGTGGCACTTCTGAGGATGTCATCCATGTACTCGCGATCCGGGTACGAGATGAAAAGGCCCCGGTGGTTGCGATAGATATTGGAGAATTCCTCACAGGCCTTGCCGACCGTGGGGGTGTAGATGATCGGCAGCATCTCTTCGAGATGGCCGGACACCAAGCGGAAAAACAGCGTCTCGTTATCGTCCTGAATCGCCCTCAGATAGATATGGCGGTCCAGATCATTCTGGCACTGCTGGTACTGGTGATAGGCGCGCTCGACCTGCTCGTCGATGGTCTCGACGTTCTGTGGCAACAGGCCAATCAGGTTGAACTGCAGACGTTCCTTCTGGGTGAAGGCACTACCCTTGTTGAGCAGCGGCATCTCCAACAGAGAGGGGCCAGCGTAGGGAATATAGAGGGGACGCTTAGGTTCTGTGCTCATCTCTCGTCTCGTTTGGTGACTCGGTCAAGGGACTCTTGTCAATCGCCCTTCTCAGGGGGCTCGGTCGAGTCCGAGTACTCTTGCGGTACCCTTTGTGCCCACTCTAGCACGCCAGCGAGCAGGCCCCAGGAAAAGCGGTGGTGCTAGGGGACAGTCATGCGCAGTTTGGCTCAGACCCCAGGAGGCCGACCATAAGGATGCTGCCCCCGTGGGCCGGAGCCAGCATCCCTTGCGGCGTCAGACGAAGCGGCCAAGGCCTGAGGCAATGCGCAGGCGGTCCATCAAGGGAGCCGCCTCGGCCCGGGCACGCTCAGCGCCCTTCTTCAGCACTGACTCGATGTGGCCTGGGTCTTCCATCAGGGCGTGATAACGCTCCCGAGGCTCGCGCAGCTGCTCGTTGAGCAGCTCGAAAACGCGATTCTTGGCATCGCCCCAGCCGATACCGGCGACGTAATCGTCTCGCATGGCCTGAGTATCGGACTCGCTGGCAAACGCAGAGTAGATCTGAAACAGCGTACAGCTGTCGGGGTCTTTCGGCTCGCCGGGCTCGAGCGAATTGGTCTTGATCTTGCGCACCAGCTTCAGAAGCTTCTTCTCAGGCACAAACAGCGGAATGGTGTTGTTGTAGCTCTTGGACATCTTGCGTCCGTCGAGTCCACCAAGCACCTGCACGCGCTCATCCACCACCGCCTCGGGCAGCGTGAAGAAGTCTCCTTTGTACAGGTGATTGAAACGGCCAGCCATGTCACGCGCCATTTCAATGTGCTGAATCTGGTCACGCCCCACCGGCACACGATTGGCCTGGAACATGAGAATGTCCGCAGCCATCAGCACCGGATAACCGAACAGGCCCATGGTGACGCCCTTGTCCGGGTCCTGGTTGCCCGCCTCTTCATTGTCTGCCACGGCGGCCTTGTAGGCATGTGCGCGGTTCATCAAGCCCTTGGCGCAGACGCAGGACAGCATCCAGGTCAGCTCGGGAATCTCAGGAATGTCGGACTGCCGATAAAAGATGGCATTGTCGGTATCGAGCCCAAGAGCCATCCAGGTCGCTGCGATTTCCAGGCGTGATTGCTGAACCCGCTGGGGATCCTGACACTTGATCAAGGCATGCAGGTCGGCCAGGAAATAATAGGACTGGACGCTCGGATCGAGACTGGCTTCGATGGCAGGCTTGATGGCACCAACATAATTGCCCAGATGAGGCGTACCGGTCGTGGTAATACCGGTGAGAACCCGGGTCTTGTCGGAGGCTGCGGAAGTAGCGGACATGAACGACACTCTGTATCGGCAAATGCCCGCTATGGTAACGCCAAGGCCGAACGATGGCGACCTGCCCGGCCACATTGCGTCGTGCTGCCAGCAGCGACGCAGTGGACATGCTCAGGGCTCGCCAGTGGAGCGGCGAGCTCTGCCCATCGGGAACAGCGCAGCCCGTCAGCTTAGAACGCTGTCGACACTGACCACAGGAAGTGAGAACGCCTCGCCCACAGCCGCATAGGTCAGCTTGCCGTCGTGCACGTTGAGCCCCGCCGCAAAATGGCGGTCTTCCGCCAGCGCGCGGCGCCATCCCTTATCCGCCAGTGCTACCACAAAGGGTTGCGTGGCATTGGTCAACGCCTGGGTCGAAGTGCGCGCGACCGCACCCGGCATATTGGCCACGCAGTAGTGCACGACGCCATCGACAATATAGGTGGGCGCCGCGTGGGTGGTCGGCCGCGAGGTCTCGAAGCATCCCCCCTGGTCAATGGCCACGTCGACCAGCACCGCACCAGGCTTCATGTCGGCCAGCATGGCCCGGGTAATCAGCTTCGGAGCTGCCGCCCCAGGCACCAGCACCGCACCAATGATCAGATCGGACTCGCGCACCGCCTCATCCAGCGCATCGGCGCAGGAGAACACCGTTTTCATGCGCCCTTGATAGCGGTCATCCAGTGTTTCCAGGCGGGGAATCGACTTGTCCAGCACAGTCACCTCGGCGCCTAGACCCAGCGCCATACGGGCCGCGTTTTCGCCGACGACACCACCACCAATCACGGTGACCCGGGCCGGAGCGACGCCTGGCACGCCTGGCAATAGCACGCCAGCTCCACCCTGCGCCTTCTCCAGACTATGGGCACCCGCCTGTACCGCCATACGTCCTGCAACAGTGCTCATCGGGGCCAGCAGCGGGAGCCCGCCTTGGGCAGCGGTAATGGTTTCATAGGCGATGCAAGTAGCTCCGCTGTCCAGCAGACCCTTGGTCAGGGTTTCCTCGGCAGCCAGATGCAGATAGGTAAACAGGGTATGCTGGGGTCCTAGCCGAGCCACCTCTTCCGGCTGCGGTTCCTTGACCTTGAGAATCAGCTCCGCCGCCTGAAACAAGGCCTCGACGTCGGCCTCGATGGAGGCACCGGCGGCGATGTAGGCATCATCGCTATAGCCAGCACCGTCACCGGCACCGGACTGGACCACCACCTGATGACCACGCTCGCTCAATTCCCGCGCACCACTAGGCGTCAGCGCGACACGGTACTCATGGTTCTTGATTTCCTTGGGTACGGCGATCTGCATGATGGCGTTCTCCACACGTGATAACGATAGCGAGCACCTGTAGTGCTTTTCTCTTCATCACCAGTGAAGCACAAGATTTTTTTGCGGTGGAAGCGCCCCATCAAAAACGGAAAAATCCTTAAAAAGACAGCGACCAGGCAAAACAACCCTCTTCCGTCAGAGGGTTAAACAGCAAGACAGACTGGCAAGGCTGGGGGGGGAGGAGCGCAGCCCCCTCCCGAACGTCACGGCGTGGCAGCGAGCTGGGAGGGGGGCACTTCAAGAGGGTGGAGAGGTTCTTCGGCTTCTGCTCACACCTTCACTTAGTAAAGGGCAAGAAACGCCTTGATCGTATCTTTTAGCGCCATCTCCAGGGGCTGGCTTTCGTCTGTTGCTACTAGTGGATAGACACTCCTGATAAAACGCCTCACTCCATTCACCTCAGCATCAATATAAATAATAAATATCGATGCATCGTTGGGGTTTTCCTCCTCCGAGTACACGCCCCTTAAATACTCCTCACCTGAGAAATATTCTTCAAACTCATTCTGGTCCATGACCGTGAAGCTAAAATCCGCCTCATGGTTCATCATCGATGTCGCTACGGCTGCACCGATAAGCCCGAAAACACTACCTGCTGCCTGAGCTTTTAGCGCCTTTCGCATATTCGAATAGATAACAAAATGATGAACCTTGATTTCAACAGCATCCTCGTCAGGCGAAATAGCATCAAATGCCATATGCTGAAACAGCCTTAACGGAGACGGGTCTGTCGCATCATGATTCACACGGTATATACCGTAGGCATCGCTTGTCACTAGATAACTGAAGGTTTCCAACTCTGACTCTGAAGCCGGCCTAGAATCATGAATAATCACCGACTCCGATTCATGCAAATTATGTACATCCATTTTCATCGGACTGGCGGAGCACCCCACAAGCGCCAAGGCCAACATCAACCAAACCATACATCGCATCTTCACACTCCAGAACATTGTTATTTTCAACAAAAGATAACCTAAGCGTTGATCAAGGCAGAGCTACTACCGAAAGAGCTTAGCCGCAGGTTCTAAGGTCAACACCTGCGCACAAAGACTCCGCCTGTGGCACGCACAATGTGATGTCACACCTGCTTTTTTCATGCCGATACGATAATAGAGACACAGCCATCCGCCATTAGCATTAGCAGCTGGCGTCCTATCGATCGAGCAACATCACTGCCTCCGCCATCATAGAGCTGAGGCGGTCGCGCCCTGCCCCCCCCCTGTCGACAGCAAGCTCAAAGTACGACAATTAACCGAGGGGTTACCAGGCAGAATTATCCTGAATCCAGCATTCGAACGAACCACGTTAGTCACTATCGAGCAATCAAAGAAAAAGCAGAACAGAGTCATTTAAACCGATATCCTAGCTCGCCCTTTGGTGGGCGAAAAAAAGATAACTATCACACTATCTTGAAGTGCCCCCCTCCCGCGCTGCACAGGCTATAGTGCAGCCATCAAGAGGATGACATAAGAAACAAACCTACCGTGAAACGCTAGACTGTGAAGCGTAAGGCCGCTAATTAATGCAAACATCATCGCTGACGGTATGGTTCAGGGCGTCGCCGGTCTAAACCAGGCAGCCCTGTCTCAACCGCACAGGCATTGAGGTCCTTGGTGGCATGAAGGGCGTCGCCAAATGCTCCAGACTCCGGTAGATGCAATGAAGGACTGGCAGAAGAAGCGCCCGGAGCTATTTACCAAGAAAGCTTAGCCGCAAATTCTGAGTGCAACACCTGACCAAACCGGGAAGGTGTTGTATTTATGGCCTAATCCGGACTCTGCACTGAAGAAAGCGCCATGATCCAGGTTAGCCTCGAGCAAGGCTTGAGCATCCGGAAGATGGCGGCTCTGCTCCAGCGGTCTCCGTCGACGATTAGTCGGGAAATCCGTCGAAACGGCTCGCCCGATGGCCGATACCGTGTACCATATGCACAACAGCGTCGCCGAGATCGCAGGGCCGTCTGTCGGCCAAGGCGAAAGCTGCTTTCTGAAAGCCCCCGCTTCGCCTTGATTCAGCACATGTTGCGTCGACGCTTGTCTCCCGAGCAGATCAGCGGCAAGCTCAAGTATATGACTATCCCTAACCTCCGAGACGCCTACGTCGCCGTGAAACAATTTACAACGCTATCTATGCGTTGCCCGTTGGCGAGCTACGAAAAGAGCTGATCCACTGCTTACGGCAAGGAAAGTCCACCCGAAAGCCTCGGCGAGGGCAGGTCGATCGGCGTAATCAGATCCCTGATATGGTCAGCATTCATCTTCGTCCTCCCGAGGTGGAAAAACGTGAATTTCCTGGGCACTGGGAAGGCGACCTGATCAAAGGCAAGGGCAATGTATCCGCTGCTGGTACCCTTGTCGAACTGAAAAGCGGCTACCTGATCCTGGTGAAAATGGATGATGCGACCGCCACCTCCGCCGTGGAAAGTTTCAGCGCTGCACTGAACCTCATGCCACTGGCGGCACGGAAAAGCATGACATTTGACCAGGGGCACGAAATGACACGGCACAGAATACTGGCGTTGCCATCTATTTCTGTGACCCACACAGTCCGTGGCAAAGAGGCGCCAACGAAAACATCAATGGGCTCATACGACAGTACTTGCCCAAGGGGACGGACCTATCGATCTACAGACAGCAGGACCTGGATGACATCGCGCTGGAGCTGAACATGCGTCCACGGAAACGTTTCGACTTCAAGTGCCCCATTGAAATGATGAGTGAGCTAATGGCGAAGTACCATGAAGCTCCTCCATCAACCATTGATCGTGCTGCACTCAGAAACTGTATCCGCCAAGTCATTAATCATCCGGGACTTGACATCTACCTGCCGGCCCCAAAGTACTGCGGTTATTCTATGACTCCAGGATGATCAGTGGGCAGAGGGCGAAGTACTATGAGGTCCTCAATCGATCCATTGATCGTGTTGTACGCAAAAACTGCATCCTCCCTAATCTATTGCTCTACTATTTAAAGCTAAAGGACCTAGTTCGGTCACTGTGAAATATCTCGTTCTGATATCGCTAGCAGGCTCCAGCCCGCCAAAGAATTCGTCAACTTTAACGAAAGTCGAAATTGACAGCAATATCTCTTTAATTTCAGTCATATATATGTCTAACTCACACCACTCACATTCAAAAAACATATTCATGTCAATGCGAGCCACACTATTACAACTAACAAAAAAAATCTTATAAAAACAATAGACAACGTGAGATTATCCGAGATCTCTAACTCTCGAATCACTGTAGAAATATAAATGCTTTCCTCACACCTCTCCATTTTATAAACAATTTCATCAGTGAAACCACTATAGTATTCGCATTTTTCCCCATCAAATAGCGAAACCTCAAACGGTTCACGTGATTTACTCCACAAGTGTTGCATAAGCTTACCTAGATCTTGTATTTCGACGCCTTCTACAACAGCTTCAAAAGAGTCTTTCATATTCTATCAATCGATAAATCTCTTAATCTCCCCATCTGAGTTCAATCTTATTTCCCGACCATCATCAATCTTAGGCATCTTGAGAAGAAATAGTGCGAACTACTGGCATTTCAGTGCATAGTACCTCAACCCAGTCATTCTGAGTCAACACAGCCACATGGATAATGCTGTCTTCCAAGTAAACACCGCAACTTTGCTCTTGGAACCAGTCAAGGAAATCCGATCCTGTTACAATAACTATAGGCCCTATTGGCTCGTCACTTTCTTCCACATCCCAAGACATGGACAAGTAACTTCCTTCGTCCATACTTCTAACTGCCAAATTAGAATAACCAAAATCAACTTCAAAAATTTGTCGATGACCACTACCAAGCTCGGCCACACAAACTCTACACCCACGCTCATCCAACTGTAACGAAACAAAGTCAATCACAGAAGGAAGCTCAAGAGGGATTCTATGGTGAGTTCTTTTCTTCACGACTAATACCTAATTTTAATTCGTGTTCGATCAAGATTTTGAATCTCAAGAGTTGGCTGACTAAAATGCCCTGGAATTCTCTCTGAACTTCTCGAGCGTACTACAACCTTTCGTCCATCTGACAATGTCCCAACTCTTCCAGACCCACCGGAGGGCATAGAAATCTCTCGAACATTACTCAGACCAAGCGAGTCAAAGTCAGCATTTGCCCTGTCATACCCACCATTTTTCTGGAACTGAATGCTCTTTCCACCAGTACTTGGCAATCGAGAGCCTTGAGAGAGCAAATCATCAACAGTCTGTCTTAGTGAAACACCCGCCGCCCCCGATACCCGCGACTGCAGCAACCTTCTAATCCCCGACGCCGCAGCCTTGGCTGCAACACCACCACCCGATAGCGTCAGTACAATGTCAACATCGGTGGTGTCGACTTCAGCGCCGCCCCCCATGGCACTCCAGTAGGCCTGATCATACACCCTGGTGGTATCGGCGGAGCCAGCGCTGCCAATCGAAGCCATCTCGTCCTGATGCTGGACAGTTGCTCCCAGACTATACGCTGAGTCGAGGCCAGTTCCCCAGTAACTCGACTCCACCGTTCCA